>WFQB01000268.1 GCA_015487305.1 Parvularculaceae bacterium
AAGCGAAGCGGAAATAAGTCATGGGACAAAAGAAAAATGCCCGACGCATGGCGGACAATCAGGCAATGGCCAAAGCCCGCATGATTCGTACCTCTGCTCAGAAACTCAATCTGGTGGCGCAACTTATTCGTGGCAAAAAAGTTGAGCGGGCTTTGTCCGATCTCGAATTCAGCCGCAAGCGAATCGCCCGTGATGTGAAAAAGGTTCTGGAAAGCGCGATTGCCAATGCTGAAAATAATCATGATCTCGATATCGATTCGTTGATCGTTGAGCAGGCTTTTGTCGGCAGAAATCTGGTGATGAAGCGCTATAAGCCACGGGCGCGAGGTCGGGCGGCAAAAATTCTAAAACCGTTTTCGGAAATTACCATTGTGGTCAAAGAAGTTGAGGAGGCCGCATAATGGGTCAGAAAGTAAACCCGATCGGTCTGCGTCTGGGCATTAACCGGACATGGGACAGCCGCTGGTATGCAAGCAAGCGTAATTTTGGCGATTTGCTGCATGAAGATATTGCTATTCGCAAATATCTTGAAAAGAAACTGGCCACGGCTGGCGTCTCGCGCATCGTCATTGAGCGCCCTCATAAAAAATGCCGTGTAACAATTTACACCGCGCGCCCCGGTCTGGTGATTGGTAAAAAGGGCGCTGATATTGAAAAGCTGCGCTCGGAGCTGGCAAAACTATCCTCTTCGGAAACCGTGCTCAATATTGTTGAGGTGCGCAAGCCCGAGATTGATGCAACTTTGGTGGCCGAAAATATCGCCCAGCAATTGGAGCGCCGGGTTGCTTTTCGTCGCGCTATGAAACGGGCCATGCAAACGGCACAACGCATGGGCGGTCTTGGTATTCGGATTAATTGTTCCGGCCGTCTTGGCGGCGCTGAGATTGCGCGAATGGAATGGTATCGTGAGGGCCGGGTGCCGCTGCACACATTGCGCGCCGACATTGATTATGGCGTAGCCACCGCTCGCACCACCTATGGGGCGATTGGGATTAAAGTCTGGATTTTCAAAGGCGAGATCATGGAGCATGACCCCATGGGCCAAGAAAAACGGATGATTGAAATGCAAACATCTGGCGGCCCTTCCGGGGGCGGTCGAGGTGGTGCAGGGCGCGATCGTGATCGCGCACCGCGCAAACGACAAGAGCAAAAAGCGTAGCACAAACCCCCCTCGATCTTGAGGGCGAGTTGTTGGAGATTGAATAATGATGCAGCCGAAACGGACGAAGTTCCGTAAAATGCATAAAGGCCGGATTAAAGGCAAAGCCAAGGGCGGCACTGAGTTAAACTTCGGGTCTTTTGGCCTGAAGGCGCTTCAGCCGGACCGGGTAACCTCGCGCCAGATTGAAGCCTCGCGCCGGGCGATTACGCGCCACATGAAACGGGCCGGTCGCGTATGGATTCGGATTTTTCCGGATGTGCCAGTGACCAAAAAACCAACCGAAGTTCGGATGGGTAAAGGTAAGGGCTCGGTTGAGTTCTGGGCTGCCAAGGTAAAGCCTGGTCGCATCATGTTTGAAATTGATGGCGTATCGGAAGATGTCGCTCGCCGGGCGCTGGAATTGGGCGCTGCCAAATTGCCGGTGCGCACCCGCATCGTCAAGCGGATTGAAGCGTAAGGAGACAAGAGATGAAGGCCGTTGAAATACGCGATATGACACCAGATGAGCTGCAGGCAAAATTGCTTGAGCTGAAGAAAGAGCAGTTCAATCTGCGTTTTCAAAAGGCCACTGGTGCGTTGGAAAAAACTGCTCGTATCAAAGAGGTCCGCAAGGATGTGGCACGGGTCAAAACAATTTTGCAGGAAAAATCTGCGTCGGCCGCTTCTTAAAAAGCGCCGCAGACGAGGATAATGGAGATCTAACATGCCAAAGCGTCAGTTGCAGGGCGAAGTTGTGAGTGACAAGGGCGAGAAAACCGTCGTTGTGCGCATTGACCGCGTTTTCACTCACCCGCTGCTCAAAAAGACAGTGCGTCGTTCAAAGCGTTATCACGCCCATGACGAGAAAAATGAATATAAAATTGGTGATCTGGTGGTCATTCAGGAATGTGCACCAAAATCAAAATTGAAGCGCTGGGAAACAATAGGTCACGGCGCAAAAGGGTAAGGCTCTTTAACTGTAAGAGCGATTGTAGTTTGTAGCGTTTTAAAGGCGCTTTTTTAAGGAGGATCATCATGATCCAGATGCAGACAAATTTGGACGTTGCCGATAATTCCGGCGCAAAACGTGTTCAGTGCATCAAAGTGCTTGGTGGCTCCAAGCGCAGATATGCCGGTGTCGGCGATATTATTGTGGTTTCGATTAAAGAAGCTGCCCCGCGTGGCCGGGTAAAAAAAGGCCAGGTCATGAAGGCAGTGGTTGTTCGCACTGCTAAAGATATCAAGCGCCATGACGGATCGGTTATCCGGTTTGACAATAATGCGGCGGTCTTGATCAACAACAACAAAGAGCCAATCGGCACTCGTATCTTTGGGCCGGTGACCCGCGAATTGCGCGCCGCCAACCATATGAAGATCGTGTCGCTGGCACCTGAAGTATTGTAGGAGGCGAGGTCAATCATGGCTGCCAAGATTAAAAAAGGCGATACTGTCATCGTCACTGTCGGCAAGGACAAAGGCAAAGAGGGTAAAGTCCTCGAAGTGCGTCCAAGCGAAGATCGCATTGTTGTGCAGGGGCTTAATATGATCGCTCGTCACACACGGCCAAGCCAAAATCAGGCTGGTGGTATTGTGCGCCGCGAAGCGCCGCTGCACATGTCGAATGTAATGTTGAAAGACCCGAAAACTGGCGAGCCGACCCGGGTTGGTTTCAAAATAGAAAAAGACCGCAAAGTGCGTTACGCAAAACGGTCGGGTGAGGTTATCGATGGCTGAGGCAAAATCCTATACGCCGCGTCTGAAGGCACAATATAACGACGCAATCCGCGCCAAAATGCGGGAAAAGTTTTCCTATACGAATCCTATGCAGATTCCAAAGGTGGACAAGGTTGTCATCAATATGGGCGTTGGCGATGCGGTCAATGATCGCAAGGTTATTGAGCAAGCGGTTCAGGAACTAACCCGCATTGCCGGCCAAAAGCCGGTGGTCAATAAGGCCAAGAAATCTATCGCCGGCTTTAAGCTGCGTGAGGAAATGGCGATTGGCGTCAAAGTGACCCTGCGTCAGGACCGGATGTATGAATTTATTGATCGTCTGGTAACGATTGCATTGCCACGGGTTCGTGACTTTCGTGGTCTGAACAAGAAAAGTTTTGATGGTCGTGGCAATTTTGCCATGGGTCTCAAAGAGCACATTGTGTTCCCCGAAATTGACTATGACAAAGTCGATAAAATTCGTGGCATGGACATTATCGTCTGCACCACGGCAAAAACTGATGAGGAAGCTAAGGCGCTTCTTTCTGAATTCAACTTCCCGTTCCGCAAATAGGTCAGGTCCGGCACACTAAATCCGGAAACCGGCTTAACGGAGACTATAGAAATGGCTAAAAAATCAATGGTTGAACGCGATCTGAAAAGACGTCGTCTGGCCAAAAAATTTGAAAATAAACGCGCTGCCCTAAAGGCAATCATTCGCGATGAAAATGCTTCTGGTGAAGACAAATTCAAAGCGACTTTGAAATTGGCCGAATTGCCCCGCAATTCTTCCAAGACGCGTATTCGCAATCGCTGTGAAGTGACCGGTCGCCCGCGTGGGTATTACCGCAAGCTGCGCATGTCGCGTATTGCGCTTCGTGAATTTGGCTCAAAGGGATTGATCCCTGGCCTTGTGAAATCCAGCTGGTAGGGGAGGCGAAACCATGATCAACGATCCAGTAGGCGATTTGCTGACCCGTATCCGTAATGCCCAATTGCGTGGCCTGTCTAAAACTCATTCCCCAGCATCCAAGCTGCGTGGCTGGGTTCTCGATGTGCTGCAATCAGAAGGCTATATTCGCGGTTATTCCCGTGTCGAAGAGGGCGGCAAAGCCCAGTTCGATATTGAGCTTAAATATTTTGACGGCACGCCGGTGATTCAAAAAATCAAGCGCGTCTCAAAGCCGGGTCGCCGGGTTTATTCCTCTGTGGATGAGCTGGTGCCAGTGCGCAATGGCTTGGGAATTTCCATTCTGTCTACGCCGAAAGGTGTGATGTCCGATAATGCTGCACGGGCTGCCAATGTTGGTGGTGAAGTGCTGGCGCAGGTCTATTAAGGCCCGATAAAAGAGGTTAGGAGGCGATCAATATGTCTCGTATTGGTAAAAAACCGGTTGCCATTCCATCAGGGGTCACGGTGACGATTGACGGACAGACCGTTACAGCAAAGGGGCCCAAGGGCGAACAAACCTTTGTTGTCAATGAACTGTGCACGGTTGCTATGGGTGACGAGGGTGTGACCGTCACACCGATCGACAAATCAAAGCCGGCACGGTCCTCTTGGGGCATGTCACGGACTATGATTTCCAATATTTGCGAAGGTGTATCCACTGGCTATATCAAAAAGCTGGAACTTCACGGAGTTGGCTATCGGGCGCAGATGAAGGGTAAGCAATTAAGTCTGGCGCTTGGCTTTAGCCATGATGTGTTATTTGACGCGCCGGAAGGCATTGAAATCAAAGTGCCCAAACAAACGGAAATTGAAGTGAGCGGAATCGACAAGCAGGCCGTTGGTCAAGTGGCTGCAAAAATTCGCGCTTACCGTCCGCCAGAGCCTTATAAAGGCAAGGGCGTGCGCTATGCTGGCGAATATATTTTCCGCAAAGAAGGCAAGAAGAAGTAATTCATTTTTGCGCCTGCATGAGGCGTGATTGGATTCGATACAGGATTAGAACAATGGCACAGACAGCAAAATCAAAAGTACAGGCAAGGGCCCGCCGCACGCGCGCCAGTCTGGCAAAAAAATCCCGGGGGCGTTTACGCCTGTCGGTTTTCCGGTCTGGCAAGAACATTTCTGCCCAGATCATCGATGATGTAAAAGGCGTCACCATCGCATCGGCCTCTTCGATTGAAGCGGATATGCGCGACAAGCTGAAGAAAGGGTCTGATGTTAAGGCTGCTTCTGAAGTTGGCAAAGCATTGGCAGAACGTGCGAAAAAAGCCGGTGTTACCGAGGTCGCATTTGATCGTGGTGGATATATTTTTCATGGCCGCGTAAAAGC
>WFQB01000269.1 GCA_015487305.1 Parvularculaceae bacterium
CAAGGGGTGCGCCCACAGGCCGATGGCTCGGTGCAGGTAGATGGCGCTGTTACTTTACGCGATCTCAACCGGGCGATGGATTGGCGTCTACCCGATGAAGCTGCTGTCACCATTGCCGGCCTTGTTATTCACGAGGCGCAAACCATTCCTGAAAAAGGACAGATATTTGCCTTTCACGGATTTCGTTTTGAAATTCTCGGTCGTCGCCGCAACCAAATCACAGCGTTGAAAATTACACCGCTTGATGGGGATAAACCTGAAACAGCGCCATCGGACAGCCAGTAATGAAGTTTTCTTTGCCCAAGCCCAAGCCGGGCAAACATGCGATTATCTTTTTATTCATTACCATTCTCATATCCATGATTGGTTTTGGCATTATCATTCCGGTGATGCCGGTTTTAATCCAGCAACTCACCGGCGAAGATATTTCCGGCGCGGCGCGTTATGGCAGCTATTTAATGCTGGTCTATGCGGTGATGCAATTTTTTATGGCCCCGATCATTGGCGGATTGTCAGATCGTTTCGGACGACGACTGGTTATCCTCACCTCCCTTGGCGCTTATGCCATTGATTACACCCTAATGGCGATTGCCCCCACCTATGCATGGCTGATTTTGGGGCGCGCCATTGCCGGGGCCTGTGCTGCCACCTATGCCACGTCCAATGCCTTCATTGCCGATATTTCCCCACCGGAAAAACGCGCTGCCAATTTCGGTCTGATGGGGGCAGCCTTTGGTCTTGGTTTTATTATCGGCCCGCTGATTGGCGGCTGGCTTGGGGACTTAAATGTCCGCTATCCGTTTTATGCCGCAGGCGGGCTGGCCACCATCAATTTTATTTACGGCTTTTTTGTCCTGCCGGAAACCCTGCCCGCTGACAGGCGGCGCGAATTTGACTGGCGCCGCGCCAACCCCCTCGGCAGTCTTTTTCAGGTCTGCAAGCATCCGGTGGTGGCTATCATTTTAGTGTCCTATTTCATGGTGATGTTTGCGCAAAATTCCTTCCCGGCGGTGTGGGCTTATTTTGCCGAAGAAAAATTCTCCTGGAGTTCCAGCCAGATTGGCTACTCCCTCGCCTTTGTCGGTCTCTTATCCGCCATGGTACAAGGAGGGCTGGTGCGCCCGCTCATGCCCAAGCTAGGTGAGGTGCGCGCCATTCTTCTTGGCGCAACCTCCATGGTTCTGGCCCTGCTTGGCTATGCCTTGTTCACACCATCGGGCAATTGGGTCTATCTGTGGATTATTGTCGGCTCGGTCAGTGCCTTCACCATGCCCGCCATGCAGGCGATCATGTCACGGGTAACCGGTGAAAAAGAGCAAGGAGAATTGCAAGGGGCGATTGCCTCGGTGATGAGCCTCACTTTGATGAGTTCGCCCTTTATCATGACCCAGCTTTTTGCCCATTATACCGATCGCTCACACGACATTACCTATTTCCCCGGCGCGCCCTTCCTATTGGCGGCGATGCTGGTGGCGGTTGGCCTATTACCTTTAATCCTGATGCTGCCAAGGGTGCAAAAGGCAGCCCCCAATGCGCCCACCGCCGAGGATGTAAAATTATAATCTCATTCGGCAGGGTCGAGACGATAAATCGCCCCTTTAAGGGAAATCACATATAGCTCGCCAAAACCATCGCGGCCAAAGCTGGAAATAAGGTCCACGCGGCCTATTTCATCGTCCCATGAGCGTTGCTCTGAAACTTCGCCCTCTTTGTAAAGCAGGCTTGAGATTTGGCCGCTGCAAAAATCTCCATAGAAATAATGACCTTGAAGTTCAGGAATTTTTGCCCCGCGATAGACATAGCCGCCAGTAATGGAGCAGCCCGCACGAGTCGGATAGGTGGCTATCGGCCAGACAATATCCTTTTCGCGACAGGCACCGTCTTTCAAGCATGAATTTCCTTCCGCCAAAGGCCAGCCAAGATTAAGCCCGCTTGAAACCGCCCCTGCAGTGACAACATCAATTTCCTCTTCACCAGACTGGCCAACATCGGCAATATAAAGCTGCTCCCCGTCAAAGGAAAAACGCCACGGATTGCGCAAGCCATAAACCCACGCCTCCGGTGCGGGGCCTTCAATATTTGGATTATCGTTGGGAATAGAAAATACTTCTGACCCATCAGGGTCAACACTAATGCGCACCATTGTGCCAAGAGCTGTATCAAAATTCTGGCCATGACCATAAGTGTCATTGCCACCGCCGCCATCGCCAAAACCGATATAAAGATAGCCATCAGGGCCAAAAGCAATCATGCCACCATTATGATTGCCCGCCGGTTGTTCAAGGGTATAAATCACGCGCCCCTTTTGCGTATTAAAACTGCCGCTCTGCTCATTAAAGCGAAACTCTTCAATCACGCTTGTGAGACTACCGGTGGTATAAGAAGCATAGGCTACACCATTTTCGACAAATTGCGGATGCAGCGCGAGCCCGAGCAACCCGGCCTCCCCCTTATGGGTCACCCGATCGCGAATATCCAGAACAATGCGCCGCTCCCCGCCTTCCAGCATGACAATCACACCATTTTGCTGCACCACAAACAGGCGATCATCTTGCGGCGCGGCGGTGAGAAAGAGCGGGCTTTCAAAATCTTCCGCCACAAGCGTGAGTTTAAGTCCCGATGAAATTTCGGAAGGGGCTTCTGTTTCAGCCTCCGATTGGACATCTTCGGACGTCTCTGATTGGGTTTGCGCCGAACACCCCGCAGCAAAAAGCGCCAATGCTAAAATCATGAAAAAATATTTTTGAAAAACAGATTTCTTTATCATAATGCTTTTCTCCCTAATGCCTGATCTATTTTTTGCCAGATCGCTTCTATATCCGCGTGATAATTAACCGCCACTTGTCGTATCCAGCGCTCGCCTTTTATGTCCACGCTGGAAACATCATCCCCAAGGCGGGCCAGCAAATCATCGACAGAGATTGTTTGGTCTCCCTCCGCCGGGCGCCAGATCGTCACCGCTGTCTCTGGGTTTTGCAACAGGGTGAGGCGCGGATCCTTGTCAATCCTTTCGGCCAACACTTCAGCATCTGCCATGTTTTTCTCAATCTTCTGCGCCAGACCCTCGCGCCCCCATGCCATCAATGTCGCCAAAAGGGGAATCGCCGCCGCCCCGCGAGAGCCCTGCACGCCAATATTGGGCGTCGCCAGATAAGAGCCGCCAAAACTGATCCGCTTATGGCTGTCCTCATCGGCAAACAACACAAGCGCCGAATCCTTTGGCTGGTAGAACCATTTATGGGCGGAAATCGCGATGCTGTCGGCCTGCTCAATGCCAGCCAATAAGTCCCGATATTTTGTAAACTGCAATGGCCCCGCCCAGGCCGCATCAATATGGGTCCATAAAGCTTGTCTTTTTTGCAAAGGGTCTATGGCCCCGCGCCCGGTCGTACCGGCCGTTAAAACCAAAGCGGCCTTGGATAAATCCGGCGCTTGGGACAAGTCCATCTTGCCAAGCGCATTTACCTCAATCTTTTTGCATGGCATCCCTAAAATATGAGCGGCTTTGGCAACTGACAAATGTGCTTCTGTAGAGGTGACAACAGATCGCGCCCCGGCTTCGCGCGCACACCACAAAGCGGCAAGATTGGCAATGCTGGAGCCGCTGCACATATGCCCGCAGACCATGCCAAAGGCGGGCGCCAGCCATGCCATCAGACACGCCTCTGCCTCTGTGGCAAAGGGACTGAGTGAGGGATGCAGGAGATTTTGATTAAACTCCGCATTAAGCCCGACCAGCTTTGCGGCAATATCCGGTGTCGGCGGGTCCATATGCGCAAGCGCGGTCTTGCCACCCAGAGGCGTTGAAAGCTCGCGAATTTTTTGTTCAAAAAAGGAAAAAGTGAGGTCCTCGCCCTGCCCCTGTTCGGGAAAAGACTTTAGTAATGTGGGTATAGTGCTTTTATGCCCCATCTATTTCCATCGACATGGCATGGACCTTTTCGGCCAGTTCCTCGCGCAAGACCTCATTGACCATGCGCTGGCGCTCAAGACGGGATTTGTCGGCAAACGCCGACGCTTTTATTTTCAGATGAAAATGGCTCTCACCCTCTTCGCGCCAGCCCCCGTGGCCCTCATGCAGATGGGAGCGGTCAATCACTTCCAGCAATACCGGATTGAACGCATTTTTTAACTTTTCCTGCATGATTAAAGCGATAGAAGTCATTACATGGCTGTCCTACAATGCGCCAAATTAAATTTTAAGGCAAAACCTGCGATAAAGCCCAAACCCGGGGCAAAAGTCAAGAATTGTGCATTGCCGAAATAAGGCCCATATTAGCATTATGAGCAAAGATAATTCTTATAAACCACGATTTGGCTTTGATATTCGGGCCAGTGTCACCAAGGGGTCGAAGACCGCCAAAAAGCCGTGGAAGAAAAAGGAAGTACGCACTTGCGACCATGAGGAGTGCGACAGTCCTGCAGAAGTGCGTGCGCCCAAATCGCCGCATCGGCTAAACGAATATTTCTGGTTCTGCCCGGTCCATGCCCGCGCCCATAATAAGGCGTGGAATTATTTCGACGGTAAATCAGAAAAAGAATTACAAGCCGAACTGGAGCGCGCCCGCTATGGGGACCGCCCGACCTGGACCATGGCCAAAAATGCCCGCGCCGCTTCTGCGGCCAGAGCCTCCCTTGGCGATGGCGCAGAAATTGACGATCAGGTCGGTATTTTCACCCAAATGCCCGGCGCAACGGCAGCTCAGGAAGGCGCCTATCGGGCTGGCCGCAAGCTGACCAAATTGCAAGTGAGCGCGTTTAAGACCTTTAACCTGCCCAATGACGCCTCAAGCGCAGATTTGCGCAAACGCTATGCAGAACTGGTCAAACGCTTTCACCCGGATTCCAATGCCGGTGATCGCGGCGCCGAAGAACAATTACAGGCCGTCATCAAGGCCCATCAGATTTTGAAAAAAGCCGGTTTCTGCTAAAGCAGAACCAATAAAGAAAGCGCCTTCATGACTTCCCTTTCCATGTCCGCCGATGCGAAATTTCCTGACAGCCCCGACAAAACCGTCTCGGCAAAGGCGGCCTTTGGCATTCCCGTCGAGATGGAGGTGCCGGCTTTTTCTGAACCCAATGATTATGTACCAGTGGTTGACCAATCCTATCGTTTTGACCCCCACACCACTATGGCAATTTTGGCAGGCTTTGCCCATAATCGCCGGGTAATGGTGCAAGGCTATCACGGCACAGGCAAATCCACCCATATCGAACAAATAGCCGCACGCCTCAACTGGCCTTGTATTCGGGTTAATCTCGACAGCCATGTGAGCCGCATTGATCTCATCGGCAAGGA
Organism: Parvularculaceae bacterium; assembly: GCA_015487305.1. GTDB lineage: Bacteria > Pseudomonadota > Alphaproteobacteria > Caulobacterales > Parvularculaceae > S012-90. The sequence goes on from WFQB01000269.1 coordinate 5,300, forward strand.
TGCGATTATTGTTGAAGATGGCAAACAAATTACAGCCTTTAAGGAAGGCATGCTGCCTTGGGCATTTCAGCGCCCCGTCGCTTTGGTGTTTGATGAATATGACGCCGGTCGGCCCGATGTGATGTTTGTCATTCAGCGGGTGCTAGAATCGGAAGGACGCCTGACCCTGCTCGACCAGAACAAGGTTCTAACCCCCAATCCATGGTTCCGTCTTTTTGCTACCACCAATACGATTGGTTTGGGGGATACAACCGGGCTTTATCATGGCACGCAGCAAATCAACCAAGGGCAGATGGACCGCTGGTCAATTGTCACCACGTTAAACTATCTTTCCCATGAAGAAGAAGAAGCAATTGTTCTTGCCAAGCTACCCTCTTATGAAAATGATGAGGGGCGCAAGACCATTGGCCTGATGGTGCGGGTTGCTGATATGACCCGTAATGGCTTTATGAATGGTGATATTTCTACCGTAATGTCACCGCGCACAGTTATCACATGGGCGCAAAATGCGGAAATTTTCAAAGATATAGGCTATGCTTTCCGCGTGACATTTTTAAACAAATGCGATGAGCTGGAGCGACCAACGATAGCCGAGTTTTACCAGCGCGCCTTTGGCGAGGATTTACCCGAAGCAGCCCATCTTGTGGATGTCGCATAAAAGTTTTGCCTCAGGCAAAATAGAAATATAAAGGAACCGCGATCAGGGTCAGCAGAAACATTGCGCCTAAAAGAAAGCTCATGGCCTGACCTGAATTTTCCGAACGACGCTCGGACACATGGGCGAACAGGGAACCATTTCCAAAAGATTGCTTAGTCATAATCAAATCTCCCACTTATATGTTTTTCGGTTAATAACAAATTCACCATAAAACATTCATCGGGTATGGCTGTGACCTGCATCACCTATTGTGTGCAGTTTCTATTTTTGCATATATTTCAATGCGTTACAACAATCGTCATCCCTGCGAAAGCAGGGATCCAGCTCGGAAAGTAATAATAAGGGAAGTGAGACATTCTTTGAAGGATATATCACGCAAGCCGAACGACTATCCATGCAAACAACCAAGGACCAGAACCCCCGCCTGCGCGGGGGCATGTGGGTCCCGGCCTCATCCTGAGCGAAGTCGAAGGACGAGAAGCGTCATTTCATCCCGCATCGCGCCCGAGATGGCGCCGTCTTCGTTTTAATATTTCAGTTTAGAGTAAATTTCCCACACACGACTTACGATAGCAGGCGTTCGCGGGCTTCGTTTATTTTTGCGGCCAGCCAATCACTGCCCCCCTTATCGGGATGGCTTTTGGCAATCAACCGCTTCCACGCTTCTTCCACCTCGTCGGCCCCGACCGGTTCCTGTAAACCCAAAATCTGCAAAGCCTCCTGACGGCTCATTTGCGACCGGCTTTTTTTATCCGCTTGTTGATAGCCTCTAGACGCGGCCTCGGTCTCGTCTTCATCCAGCGATCCCATGCCAAAATTATCCGCCCGCACCCGCTCTTGCCAATATTCCATGACCAGCCGCCCACCACCAACAAAACCGACCAGCAATAAAAGCCAGAAAGATTTGGACAAAGCGGCCAGCAATAGCGCTGACAGGAAGACACCCATTCTCCCGAGCCAGATAGTGCGCTTGGCCTTGGCCATTTTTCCAAAACGAATAAGCCATAAAGAGGCCAGAGCGCAGATAATGGCAAAAATAGCTAGATATATCATGGCAAATCGGCGCTCATTCAATGGCGAATAAAGAGCGTCACACTGGCCTTTTGCGGCGAATTTGTAAAGCAAAGGCAGTTTCCATGATGAGGCGCCCTATTAAGCGGCTTGTGTTTGCTGGTCGGTTTTTTTGGTAGATTTGCCTAGCTTCAAAGTCAGCAAAAAGGCGCGAATTTCCTGCCGGGCGGTGATATGGGTCATGGACGATAGTTTTCTTGGCACCCCGCCCTGACCAAGATCCAGCAAGGTCAGCCCCATGGGAAATAATTCGCGATAAATCACCCGTTCGCCAAAGCCATGGGCAAGACGAAAACCGATACGGTCTGACAAATCTTTCAGCTTGTCGCCAACGCGCTTTTTGTTTTTGGCATTGGCCGCACCGATGCGATTGCGCAAGACCACCCAATCAATCCCGCCCATCACCCCGGACATGGCCCGCTTCTGGCGCGCCTCCCAAACCATTTCCGCATAAAGGCTGGGCCCTAAAATATCACCGCTTGCGGGGTCAAGCTTTGCCAATAGATCAAAATCAACAAAGCTGTCATTCATTGGTGTGACAATGACATCCGCATGGGCATGGGCAAGGCGCGATAAATGGGTGTTGGCCCCCGGGCAATCAATAATCAAATAATCGCAATCGGCAAACCGCCCCATCGTTTCAGCAAAACGCTCGGTTTCTATCTCTCTAGACCGGGCGCGGCTGTCATCTTCTGATGCCTCGACAGGAATAAAAACCGGAAATGGTAAATCCTTGACCCCGGTTCCCTGTTTTTCGGCCCATTTCTGGCGATTAAACAGATAGCGGGTCAGGCTTTTTTGGCGCAAATCAAGGTCCATGGCACCAGTTTTGAAACCTGATTTCATAAGCGCCACGATGAGATGCATTGCGGCAGTCGTTTTACCGGAGCCACCTTTTTCATTGCCAATGACAATAACCTTCGTACCATCACTAGCTGCGCGAGACTCAGCGTCGCAAACCGCGTCCCCATCGGCGGTTTTGCCACGCGCCTGCAAGGATGCGGAAGGTCTGTTGGTAAACGGGTTCTGTGTCATATCGGCACTTCTCCCACATTGCATGGGTCATAAAACGCAACAAAATCGCCCCCCAAAAGCTTTAACAAGACAGCCCCTTAATGCGAATCACCGTGTTTTTAAGCTGATTCTCAAAGATATTGGAAAGGCTCTAATTTTCCTGTTTTTGCTGCTCTATGGTCTTTTGAGTGCTGCTTATGCCCAGACCACGATTTCCCCCTTGCGGGCAAGTCTTGATGCGCAATCCCCGGAAGCAATTTTCCACATCACCAATCCCGCCACCCATTCGGTAAAAGTTCACCTTGAATGGCGCGATCTTATCGCTTTGGAAAATGGCGGTTATCGTCCGGCCAGCACCGAGGAGCGCGACCATATCAGCGCAGCGCCTTTCTTACAGCTTTCCCCTGCCAGTTTTACATTACCCCCCGGCGGAAAACAGCAAGTTAAAGTCACTTTGCGGGAACCAAAACAGCTTGCACAATTTGACCATGAATTGCGCTCGCATTTGCTGGTTGTCAGCGCGCCAGATAAGGGCTTGCGACAAAAAATTGGCGGCCTGCCTTTGGATATGGCCGTCGCCGTTAGCGTGCCGGTTGTTCTCAAACCAGACCTGCCCGCATCCACCGCCTCCATAGATCGGGTCTGGCTAGAGCGCCATCAAGATGGCGGGTTGATTTTAAAGCTCGCCCTGCAACGCCATGGCAAGGCCAGCATCATCACCGGCTTTTCCGCAGCTCTGACCAAGGACTTCATCGCACCGGAAGAAATTGCCATCGCCCATAATATTGCGCTTTATCCGGAAATTGAACAGCGCATTGTTTCTCTGCCTTTGGGCACCACTGCCCTACCCGGCGGAGAAATTGAATTGCTGCTCTATGATGAAGGCGGCTCGCAGCCTCACCTTCTGGCGCGACGAATTTTTTATCTCGCCCCACCTCCCGGCAGGGCTGAGCCACCGCGTATGATTAGAGTAAGAGCGCGATAAACCTCAGCCCCTAAAAAAGAGATTGGCCTTCAGCCGACATCACAGCGCAATAAACCCTGCGGGCTTTCAATTGCCCACAAAGATTTTCCGCTTCCTGTTTTGTTGCCAATGACGCTGCTTTCAAACGCAGGAAATGGCCTTTGCCTGCAATATCAAGCTCAGAAATGATTGGATTTAAGCCAGCGAGAATATCACTATTGTCCCGCTCTAATTGCTGCCATCCGGCACGGGCGTTTTTTTCTAATTTATAAGAAGCAAGATGCAGGGCATAGCCGCCATAAGAGGCCGGGCTGGTAGATGCTGGCGACAGGCTTACCGGCGCTGTGCTTGACGGGCTGGCCTGCGGAAGCCCATCATCATCAAGTGCCGGATAGGGTTGTCCATCAGCAGTGACATAATCGCTGGTGCCATAATCATAGCTTATCACCGGCGTCAATGCAGGCGGCGTGGTAGACTCTGGCTCAGGGTTCAGGATTGATGTGGTATTGCCGGAATAAAAACCGCTATTGGGCGATGTTGGCTCCAACATTTGCAAATCCGACCCAAGCAGGTCTGCAATTTCAGTAGCGCTTTGCCAATCGCTAGAGGGTTGATCAGAAGATTGCGAGATCGGCAAAACCGGCGCTTGCGGGATCTCCCCCTTGGCCAAATCCGCAGGCAAGGCGGCCGTTTTGACGGGCTGGTCTTGCTTTGCTTCTTTATCGCCCCGAAATGTGGAACAGGCCGAAAGGCCAATACTGGCCAAGCCAACCAATAGCAAACCCCGCAATGCTGTTCGTTTAAGGCTCATCTTGCGTTTTTCCTATTTCTGCGCCATCAGCTAAACTGCCCTATTGGCCCGATTGCGGGCCATCAACCCTTTATGATTTGCCCTTATGACCCGTTTATCGAATGATTCTATGCCAAAAAGCGAGGCCCTGCCCGTCTTTGACGATCTGCTATCCATGCAGGCACAATGCGCCAAATGGCAAAGTCAGGGCTTGCGGCTTGCTCTTGTGCCCACCATGGGCGCGCTCCATGAGGGGCATTTGTCTTTGGTGCGCCTCGCCAGCCAAAAAGCCGACCGGGTATTAGTGTCGATTTTTGTCAATCCAAAACAATTTGCTAAAGGCGAAGACCTTGGCACCTATCCCCGGCAATTGGCAAAGGATAAAGAAAAGCTAAGCGCGCTTACCTGTCACGGTATTTATGCACCCGATGCAAATGCCATGTATGGGGAGGATTTTTCAACCAGCATCCATGTCGGCATTGTTTCCGAAGGTCTTTGCGGCGCCTCAAGGCCGCATTTTTTTGGCGGGGTCGCAACCGTCGTCGCCAAGCTGCTCAATCAGCTGCGCCCGGATATGGCTGTTTTTGGCGAAAAGGATTTCCAGCAATTACTGGTCATTCGGCGCATGGTGAAAGATCTAGATATGGGGGTAGAGATCATTGGCGGACCAATTATTCGAGAGCCCGATGGCCTGGCAATGTCATCACGCAATGCCTATCTCAACACAAGCGAACGCGAGATTGCACCGCAGCTCAACCATATTTTACGCGCGATGGCAGAAAAACTGCGCCAAGGTGAAACCATTGCCGCCACAGTTGAAACCGGCCAAAGAAAATTGATCGCGGCGGGTTTTGACAAAATTGATTATCTGGAATTGCGCTCGGAAAAAAATCTGGCCCCGCTAGAAGACCCGCTGGATGCCACAAAAAGCGCAGAGGCGCGTCTATTTGGTGCGGTCTTGCTTGGCAAAACCCGTCTCATAGATAATTGGAAAATTACAGACTGATTTATTGTTTGAAGGGCTGTAATCGTTTCATACTGGTTTTATCATCATAGGATTCAATAAGCGCATAATAGGAAATCTGCGCACTACCATCCATTGGCGAAGCCAGCAGGAAGACCAGCATATCGCCATGGCCATCCTTGTTGAAATCCGCATGGGCAATTTCAGACAGAACCGCAAACATCACCCCATATTCAGCCAGCCAAACCC
>WFQB01000270.1 GCA_015487305.1 Parvularculaceae bacterium
ATTTCTCGGCGATCTTTGCTTCAAAATATAAAAACAAAACCCGCGCCCGCCACGGTCTGTCCTCGGGTGGCTACCAGAGTGAAACCGAAAAAGCCTGGAAGGACGGTTTTGAAATACAAAGCGTAACCGCATTTGACGGCGCCAAATCCCAGCACCGCTTCGGAGCCGTCTGGGTCAAGCCATAACACGCATAAGATATGGTCCGGTGTTTACACCGGACCATATGACAAAAGAATCGACCGGATCAATTTATTAACGCCTCACCTTCATTCACTAAAATCAGTCCATCGGACCGATTTTAGCTTTCGCCAACTGCGGTGAGGAGTCTTTGCTTGCTACTACCTATGATCATAATTCCCTGATGAATTAAATCAGAGTGAAAGCCTTAATTCGAACTTAACGGGGCCACAAGCGCGAAGGCGTCACGCGCCGTGAAGCAAAGCCACTTCCAATAACCAAAACTACCTGATGAAATAAATCATAAATAGCGACCCTCATCCAAACCTAGTAGGGCTACGACCGTTCGCCGCCCCGCCGGAGGGGCCCACGCGCAGCGTGGAACAGCCCCGCGAGGCAAAAAAGCCCGCTTTCGCTGCGCTACAGCGCGGCATCCGTTTCGCACGCTTCAGCGCTAATCGCGCTGTAGCTATATTTTGCCTTCGGCAAAATTAGCGAAAGCGGATGGTGCGGACGCCCGGACTTGAACCGGGACGGCTTTACAGCCGACAGATTTTAAGTCTGTTGTGTCTACCAATTCCACCACGCCCGCATGAAGCCCGAGAAATAGACCGCCATGGATTAGCGCATTTTTGTAAAAAACAACAGGTTTTGTTGAGGGACAGGCCAAAAAAACCAGATCAGCCCCCTAGCACTCCACCACATTTACCGCCAAGCCACCCTCGGAAGTCTCTTTATATTTGGAATTCATATCAAGCCCCGTCTGGCGCATGGTTTCAATCACCTGATCGAGGGTCACTTTATGGGGGCCGCTCGAATTAAGCGCCAGACGCGCGGCGTTCACGGCTTTGACCGCGCCAATGGCGTTGCGCTCAATACACGGAATTTGCACCAGCCCGCCAACCGGGTCGCAGGTGAGCCCAAGATTATGCTCCATGGCAATCTCTGCCGCATGTTCCACATCTTCCGGCGCCCCGCCCCATACGGCGGCAAGACCCGCAGCGGCCATGGAGCAGGCCACCCCGACCTCCCCCTGACAACCCATTTCCGCGCCAGAAATAGAGGCCCGCTGCTTATAAAGCATGCCAATACCGGCAGCAGTGCAAAGGAAAATACGAATTTTTTCGCGCTCGGTCACACCCTCATTAGCGCAGTAAAATTTTATCACCGCCGGAATAATCCCCGCCGCGCCATTGGTCGGCGCGGTTATCACCTGCCCACCTGCGGCATTTTCTTCATTCACCGCCATGGCAAAAACATTGAGCCAATCAAACAGGGCTTCGCGCTCATTGGGTATGCGGTCTGTTAATTTACGATACAACGCCGCCGCCCGCCGCTGCACTTTCAAGCCCCCCGGCAATTCGCCTTCATTGCGCAAGCCCCGTTCAATGCATGCTGCCATTACCTGCCAAATCGCATCAAGCCTCGCAAAGGTCTCTTCGCGCGGGCGAAAGGAATCTTCATTGCGGGCAATGATCTGATGAATGGCAAGGCCTTCGCGCGCGGCAATTTCCAATAATTCCGCGCCGGAAGAAAACGGATAGGGTTGTTCAATCTTTTCTTCTTCCCGTGACGCCCCCATCTCATCGGCCCGGCGCACAAACCCGCCGCCGACAGAAAAATAACGTTGCTGAAACAGGCTTTCTCCGGCCCCATCAAAACCTTCCAGATCAATGCCATTGGGATGCTCCGGCAAAACTACATCACCGCGAAAATCGAGGTCTTGCGGGAGTGTAAAATCAATCTCTCTTTTTCCCAAAAGACAAAGTCGCCCGCTTTCTTTCACCATCGCAACCCGCGCGTCAGCACTGGCGCAATCAATTTTATCCGGGCAATCCCCCATCAGGCCAAGATAGACCGCGCGATCTGTGCCATGACCAATACCGGTCAGCGCCAAAGACCCATAAAGGGTAATTTTAACCCGGGCGATTTTTTCAAACAGCCCCGCCGCTTCTGCCTCAAGCAAAAAACGCCGGGCAATCATCATCGGCCCTAAAGTGTGCGAACTTGAAGGCCCGATACCAATTTTGAATATGTCAAAAACGCTAAGGATAGTCTTACCCCTTTTGCCCGGCCTCATCTGGCCGCTTTGCTCCTCTTACCATCTCCGGCTCGCTGCCTAAAGAGCGAAACAGTGCCGCAACCGCCTCTGCCGCCTGTTCGCTTAAATCCTTGTCCAGAGACTTAACCACAATAGAGAGATTATAACCCTTGCCGGTTTTGCCGGGATAAGAGCCAATTTTCACCCCATAAAGAGCCTGTTCAATAGCCACCAACCCAGCCGAAAGCTGGCTTTCCAGCCCCTGCCCTAAAATTGTCACCACATAATCCACCGGCCCATGGTCAAGGCGATGGTCCACATCATCAAGCATGGCTTGCATAATCGCCGGCACCCCCGCGAGCACAAAGACATTTTCAATCTGAAACCCCGGCGCGCCGGAAACCGTGTTTTTAATCAGGCTCGCCCCTTCTGGAATATGCGCCATGCGCAAACGCCCTTCGGTTAATGCCTCGCCCCGCACTTCATACCAGCTCTGTAATAAGGTTTTGGCGTCTTCATTGATCGGGCAAGAAACCCCAAAGGCTTCGGCAATGGCGCTGGCGGTTATATCATCATGGGTCGGGCCGATGCCGCCAGAAGTAAACACATAATCAAACCCCGCCCGCATTGCATTTAAAGCGCTGGCAATGGCCTGCTTGTCATCACCAACAATGCGCGCTTCGCCGGTTCTGATGCCACGATCAGCCAGCCACCCGGCCAGAAAGTGAATATTCATATCGCGGGTGCGCCCGGACAATAATTCATCACCAATGGCCAAAATACCTGCTGTTTTGCGGCTGTCCTGCATCATTCTTCCCTTTTCTACTGCCATTCTCATAAACCCATTGGCAGGCTTGCGAAAGGGAGGAATTGCGGGCAAAAAAGCCCCATGAAATTCCCGCCCCTCACTTCCGGCATTTTGCTAAAACGTTATAAGCGCTTTCTTGCAGACATTCGCCTTGATAATGGTCGCGAGGTCACCGCCCATTGCGCCAATCCTGGCTCCATGCTGGGCGTCGCGATAGAAGGGGCGCGGGTTTGGGTAGCCAACCACGAAGGCAGCAAACGCAAATTAAAATGGTCCTGGGAATTGATAGAGCTGAAAGAATTTTCGCCACCCGCGCTAGTTCCCATCAACACCACCAATCCCAATAAAATTATCGCCGAAGCGCTTGAGAAGAAGATTATCCCGGAGCTTGCCACTTATACGCAAATCATTCCGGAACAAAAATATGGAGATAAATCCCGTATTGATTTCCTGCTAAAGCGCGAGGGTAAACCCGATTGTTATCTGGAAATAAAAAATGTTCACCTGCGCCGCAGCCAAGCACCCTTGGCAGAATTTCCCGACAGCAAAACCGCCCGCGGCCTCAAACATTTGCAGGAATTGCAAAAAATAGTCGAAGGCGGAAAACGCGCCATCCTGCTATTCGTCGTCCAACGCAGCGATTGCCAAAAATTCACAGCCGCCGCCGATCTCGACCCGTCTTATGCAAAAGGCCTCAAGCAAGCCCAGCAAGCAGGCGTAGAAATCCTCGTCTGGGATTGCGAAGTCACCACAAGCGAAATCGTCCTGCGAAAAGCTTTGCAGTTTATCCCCTAGCGCGAAGCCACCAATACGCCAGAACCAATATAGACAGCCCCGACGCTTTGATTGAGGCGTTTCTGGACTTTGCTGGAGGTAAGCACGGGACGGAATTGTTCGGCAAGAAGCATATAAACTCCATAGACCAGAAAAGACGTAATAATAATGATCAGCGAAACCATCATAAAGCCTGAGAAATTCAAAATGCTGACATCGAAAAATGTTGGCAGGATAGCGCTGTAAAATAAAATGGCCTTCGGGTTACCCAATGTGACAATCACCCCAAGGCCTATATCCCCAAAAGGGGAAGCCGGTTTTGTTTGTGTAATTTCAACCGTGCGGTTGGCATTTTTGAACGTCACAAGCCCAAGCCAAAACAAATAAAGCGCCGCCGCATATTTTACGAGTTGAAACAGGGGGCCGAAATGGGTGGCGATTGTTGACAGCCCCAAAATGGCGAGGCCAAGAAAAAGCATATCCACAAGCACCAGCCCCGTAACCACGAATATTCCGGCTCGAGGCCCAGAAACAAGAGAGCGTGACAATATCGCCGCCAGCCCCGGCCCCGGTGATAGGGCCAAAACAGACATGCCCAAAGCAAAACTAATGATGGCAGCGATATCCATGGGCATAACCTTTTGAAACATTAAAAATCAATCACAGCGCCTGAAAACCATTACCCAAAGACCTGCGAATATGTTGCGAAAGCAATTTATTTGAATTTCCGCCGATTGTCGAATGCGGGAAAAACCAGACACAAAAAGCCCCTCGGCGATTTCTCGCGCGAGGGGTTTTAAAATATCATGATAAAGGGTTGTTCTCTTTCACTTTAGCAGACCTGGCGGCGACCTACTCTCCCACGCCTTAAGACGTAGTACCATCGGCGCTGCGGACTTTAACGACCGAGTTCGGGATGGGATCGGGTGGAGGCTCCGCGCCATAACCACCAGGTCGGCAAAAGTGAAAGCGAATTTGCGAGAGCTTGTCCCCTCATCCTGAGGAGCCGCGAAGCGGCGTCTCGAAGGACGGGACAATTTTTAATTTTAAGTTTGAAGCATATTTGGGCGTAAATAGTTACGCTTGGGTGTCGTGCAAAAAATCCGAAAAACGGATCGTTCGCCACGCATGAGCTTGTGCATTGCCTTCCAATTTGCAAGCAAACAAGAAGGCATGATGATCAAGACTATCGAACAATTAGTACCAGTTAGCTTCACGCCTTACAGCGCTTCCACACCTGGCCTATCAACGTGGTGGTCTTCCACGGTTCTCAGGGAATACTGGTTTTGAGGCTGGTTTCCCGCTTAGATGCTTTCAGCGGTTATCCGTTCCATACGTAGCTACCCTGCTATGCTGCTGGCGCAACAACAGGTCCACCAGAGGTATGTCCATCCCGGTCCTCTCGTACTAAGGAC
>WFQB01000271.1 GCA_015487305.1 Parvularculaceae bacterium
GGCCAAATGGGGGGTATGCTCGGCGGTATGGGTGGTGGAATGCCTCCAATAGGTGGCGGTGGATTGCCCGGCCTTGGTGCGCCCGGCGGTGCGGACCCGTTAAAAGATGTGGATTTATCGAAACTTGGCAATCTGCCGGGTTTGGGTGGTCCAAAGAAGAAGTAATCTAATTTTTTCAAACAACAGACCCTTTTGAAAGGAAAAATAAAATGGCTCTGAAAATTCGTTTGGCCCGTGGTGGCTCCAAGAAACGTCCTTATTATTCGGTTGTGATTGCCGATGCTCGCGCTCCGCGTGATGGCCGCTTCATTGAAAAGATTGGCGCTTATAATCCCTTGCTTGGCAAGGATGATGAAAAGCGTTTTCACATTGATGCCGAGCGCGCCAAGCACTGGTTGTCCAAAGGCGCACAGCCAACCGACCGCGTTGCTCGCTTTTTGTCGACCCTTGATCTGGTGAAATGGGAGCGCGGCAACAACCCCAATAAAGGCAAGCCTGGCAAAAAAGCGCAAGAACGCATGGAAGAAATGAAAGCCAAGGCAGAAGAGGCCAAAGCGGCGGCTGAAGCACCAGCCGAGGCGCCTGCTGAAGCGACTGAATAGTCTTTATCTCTCATGGGCGCAGCAAAACAAATTTGCATTGGTGAATTGGCCGGCGCCCATGGGGTGAAGGGATTGGTGAAGCTGCGCTCATTTTGTGCGCGGCCTGAAGATATTTTCACCTATGGGCCATTATCGACCGTTGATGGCATGTGGCTTTATGAGTTGAAAAAGAAAAACCAGCACAAGCCCGGCCTGTTTCTGGCGGAATGTCCGCAAATTGCTGATCGCGATGAGGCTGAGGCCTTAAGAGGCACACGGCTTTATGTGGCGCGCGACAAATTGCCTGAAACGCAAGAAGACGAGTTTTACATTGAAGACCTTATCGGCCTTGAAGTGCGCTCTATTGATCAAGAGCCGGTGGCGCGGGTTAAAGCCGTTCAGAATTTTGGCGCCGGGGATATTATTGAAGTTATCGGCCTTGATGAAAACAAGGCGGTGGGGATGTATCCGTTTACTCGCGAGGTGGTGCCAGTGGTCAATCTCGCCGAGGGCTTTCTTGTTATTGACCCGCCAAAAGAGATTATTGTCGAGCCACAAAAGGGGGATTAAGGGGTGAGTTTTAATACCACCATATTGACCCTGTTTCCCGATGCTTTTCCGGGGGTGCTTGATCTGTCGGTGATAGGCCGCGCGCGTGCGCAAGGCCTGTGGTCGCTGGAAACCCTGAATATTCGCGATTTTGCCCTCGACAAGCATGCCTCGGTGGATGACACCCCGGCAGGGGGTGGCGCGGGCATGGTGATGCGGGCCGATGTGCTGGCCGGGGCCATAGACAGCGTCGAGCGGGGGGGCAGGCCCTTGCTCTATATGTCCCCGCGGGGAAAACCCCTGACGCAGGCCCGTATCCGGCAATGGTCCCAAGGGCCGGGGCTGATTGTGTTGTGCGGGCGTTTTGAGGGGGTCGATCAGCGTCTTTTGGACAGCCGGGACATAGAAGAGGTCTCGATTGGCGATTTTGTGCTGGCTGGCGGCGAGATTGCGGCGCAAGGGCTGATTGAGGCTTGCGTCCGGCTCTTGCCCGATGTATTAGGCGCGTCTAGCTCGGTGGCCGAGGAAAGCTTTGAAGGCGGATTGCTTGAATATCCGCATTATACTAGGCCAAGAGAGTTTGAGGGGCGGTCCATACCGGATGTGCTCCTGTCCGGGGATCATGCCAAAATCAAGGCCTGGCGTCGGCAAAAAGCATTGGAACTAACGCGCACGCGAAGACCCGATCTGCTGCCCTTAAAAGGGGATCAAGCGGGGTCCAATCCGGCAGACAAGAACAAGGGAAAACCCCAATGAATATTATTGAACAGCTCGAACAAGAGCATATTGCCGAATTGAATAAAGACATTCCTGAATTTGGCCCCGGCGATACATTGCGTATCTCGGTCAAGGTGAAGGAAGGCAGCCGTGAGCGCCTGCAGGCTTTTGAAGGTGTGTGCATTGCCCGTAATGGCGGTGGCCTCAATCAGAGCTTTACCGTTCGCAAAATCTCCTTTGGTGAAGGCGTCGAGCGGGTTTTTCCGGTCTATTCGCCATTGGTCGCCAATATTGAAGTTATCCGCCGTGGCCATGTGCGCCGTGCCAAGCTGTATTATTTGCGCGATCGTCGCGGCAAATCAGCACGGATCAAAGAGAAAAAGACCGAGCGCAAGGGCAAGGGTAAATCCAAATAAACTCTCAACTTATACGAATTAAAAAAAGGCGATCTCCAAAAGAGGTCGCCTTTTTCATTATTGCGCTTTTGGAACAAATGGAGATTGGTCTATGGTTAGGAAATTCTTAACCATAAGAAAAGCAAGGCTATGCCTCTATTTCATAGAAATGCAGCTATCTTCTTGGGGTTTTGTTAACCGGATGGAAACTTGAAACTGGTCTGCTTTTGGTGTTGCTGGGGAGCAATAGAAGGGCAGCCATGGTCAAACGGGACGCATCGCGCATTGCGATCAGCCTGATCGCGACCCTCTTTTCAGGGGGCGGGATGTTTTTTGCCTCGGCGTTGGCGCAATCTGGCGTCTATGAAAATACTACCACTGGAACCTATGGTAATTCCGCAGCCACACAATGTGCTAGTGGTAATTGGCTCACCCGCACGATTATCGTGCCGGACACATTTTTAATCGCTGATGTGAATTTGGGATTTCAGGCCTCTCATGCCTGGCGCACCGATACCAATTTGCAGCTTCAATCACCAGCAGGAACGGTGGTTGACCTTTTGACGGGGACTTATTCCGGCAGTTGGAACAATTACAATGTCCTGTTTGATGACGCGGCGGCGATACAGGTTGATACAGGAGCGCATCAGGCCAATGACCCCTTGACCCCTGATTATGTCAGTGTCGTCAGGAGTGAAGGCGGGAATCTGTCTGCCTTTAATGGCGAGCAGGGCAATGGCACATGGACCTTGCGAATATGCGATGTCTATGGCCCCGCAGATGATGGGGTTTTCCAACGGGCGCGATTGTTTTTTACCGCAGTGCCACAAGCGGTTTTAAGTCCGACCAAGTCCAATGTCATTTATGATCCGGCGGCTTTGGGCCTTTACGCCGTGCCGGGCAATGATATGATTTATACTATCACTGTCACCAATACCGGCACCGGCCCGGCGGATACTGATTCCATAGAGATCATTGATGCCCTGCCGCCGGAAGTGACTTTCTATAATGGCGATATTGATGATGCTGGCCCGGAAGTTAATCCGGTTTCTTTCA
>WFQB01000272.1 GCA_015487305.1 Parvularculaceae bacterium
CCCCTGCCGCCGCCAATATATCCTTTTCCCTGTCCGAAACCGATCTTGCCCGGGCGCAAGAGGTTCTCGCTCATCTCAGCGCAGAAATTGGCTATGAGGAATTACATGCGGATCGTTCGGTGGCCAAGGTTTCAGTCATTGGTATTGGCATGAAAAGCCATGCGGGTGTCGCGGCAACCATGTTCCAAACCTTGGCCGATGAAAATATTAAAATTTACAATATCACCACTTCGGAAATTAAAATTTCAGTTTTGATCGAAGCGCAATATACAGCTTTGGCAGTGCAGGCCCTGCACAGCGCTTATAAGCTTGACCAACCACCACCACAAAAGGGGGAATGACCAGTAATGCCTCACCGTCACCCCCCGCCAAGTCCTTATCTGCCCGGCAAACATTCTTCGCCCCGTGTGCTGCTAAAGCGCCTGCGCGAGATTATGGCAGAAAGTCTTTCGGCCCAGCAAAAGCTCGACCAGATAACCAAAGCCATTGCTTACACTATGGTTGCCGATGTCTGCTCCATCTATTTGCGCCGGGCCGATGATCGGCTGGAATTATTCTCCACCGTGGGCTTGAAAGCGCAAGCGGTCCATAAAACCAAGCTTGATTGGGATGAGGGGCTTGTGGGCAAGGTGGCACGCAGTAGCGCACCGCTTAATCTTTCACGCGCCTCCGAGCATGCAGATTTTTCTTTTCGCTCAGAAGTTGGCGAAGAAAAACTGAACGCATTTTTAGGCGTGCCAATTTTGCGCACCGGCAAAGTGCTGGGTGTTCTTGTCATCCAGAATAAATCCGAGCGTCGCTATCTTGAAGAAGAGGTAGAGGCGGCGCAATCGGTGGCGATGATTTTGGCCGAAGTGGTCGCCTATGGGGAATTGCTGGAAGAAAAAGACGCCGTAGAAATGAAGCAGATTTTGCTTCGGCCCGAACATTTCAAAGGCACGCCTGTCGTCACCGGTGTTGTTATTGGCACAGCGGTGCGCCATGACCCGCCACCGCCGGAACATAAAACCTTTGCCGATAGTGTGCCCAAAGAGGTCGAGCGCCTGAAAGAAGGGCTTGGTCGGCTACAAAAAAATATTGATGTGCTCATCGCCAAAAATGCGGAATTATCTGGTGTTTCCCGCGAGGTCCTCGAGGTCTATCGCCTGTTTGCCTATGACAAGGGCTGGCGGCGGCGCTTGGAAGATGCGGTACTATCCGGCCTAACGGCGGAATCGGCAGTCGAACAGGTGCATGAAGAAAATCGCAAGCGTATGCGTCAAGTCACTGACCCCTATCTGCGCGAGCGCCTCCATGATCTTGATGATCTGACCCGTCGCCTGCAAAGGGTGCTGACCGGGCAGGATAATGGCGAGGCGCTGGAACTGCCGGATTATGCTGTGCTGCTGGCGGATAGTCTCGGGCCAGCAGAATTGCTGGAGCTTGATCGGCAAAAATTAAAAGCGATTGTGCTTGGGGAAGGCTCGGATAATTCGCATTTGGCGATTGTCGCTCGCGGCCTTGGCCTGCCCATGGTTGGCGGATTACCGCAAGCGATCGATCTGGCGCAAAGCGGTGACAAAATCATTGTCGATGGTCAAACCGGTGAGGTGCATTTGCGCCCGCAGGAAGAAACCATTGCGGTCTTTGAATCAAAGCGCATCTTTCTATCCGAGGCGCAAGCGGAATATGACGCCGAAAAAGACCTGCCTTGTGTCTCCCGTGACGGGGTTGGAGCCGAGTTGATGATGAATGCGGGATTATTGGTTGACCTGCCGCATTTGGAAAAAACCGGCGCGGTGGGTGTTGGCCTGTTTCGCACCGAATTGCAGTTTTTGATTGGCAATAGCTTGCCGACCTCTGCAGAACAAGAAGCGATTTATCGCAAAGCTCTTGAGCAGGCCAATGGCAAGCCAGTGGTTTTTCGCACCACGGATTTGGGCAGTGATAAAGCTGCCGATTATATGGAAATGGAACGCGAGGCCAATCCGGCTATGGGCTGGCGCGGTGTGCGTATGACGATTGATCGTGAAGGGCTGATGCGGCCGCAATTGCGCGCGCTCCTCGCGGCGGCAGCGGGCCAGCATCTTTATATTCTGTTGCCCTTTGTCACCACCGAAGATGAGGTGATTACAGCACGGGAAATTATCGACAAGGAAATAGAGCGCCGCCGTAAAAATGATCGCCTGCTGCCGGAAAAAATCAGTATCGGGGTGATGATCGAAACTCCGGCCTCTGCTTGGCGCACCGAAGAAATTGCCCGTCATGTGGATTTTCTCTCCATCGGTGGCAATGACATGGCGCAATTCTTTTTTGCGGCAGATCGCGAATCGGCACGGCTGTCTAATCGTTATGATTTTCTGCACCCGTCCTATCTTGATTTTTTACGGATGATTTCGGCCAAGGCCGAGCGCGCTGAAATTCCCCTTGGTTATTGCGGTGAGCAGGCGGGAGATCCGCTAATGGCCATGTCTCTAATTGGGATTGGTATCACCCGGCTTTCGGTTCCGGCACCGGCGGTTGGACCGATTAAGCGGTTAATTCGGGCCATGGACGTAAAAGATTTCTCGTCTTGGCTAGCGCCAAAAATAGAATTGGCAAAGGTTTCCTTGCGCCCAAGCATAATGACTTATGCGCTGGAGCGTGGTTTACCCCTTTAGCAGCGCGAAAAGTCGGGCTCGACTCGCGTTATCGGCGATAATTTTATCCAGCCTGTTAACCAAAAACACGACATCGCCATAAAAAAACCTTGTAACTTGGCATTATTTTGGCATTGCACACTCTAGAAGGGTTAACTTAATGGCCCTTTTTGGTATAGAGTTGAATCAGGATGACAGCGGGGGACCAACGCATCCTAACAAGACCAGAGGGCTTTGGGACCGGAAGGTCTAGAGGCCAAGCGGTCTAGGGGTATGGGTAAATGTCCGGAGTAGCGGATATCGTCAATATGGAAGAGGTGCGCTCCAAGCGGGCGTCCCTTAAGGCTGCGGATTTCAATTCGGCAGGGGATATGTTGCGCGCCGCCCGCGAGGCGCTCGATCTTTCGCTGGAGGATGTCAGCACCGCCACCAATATCAAAATCGCGCATCTTCAATCAATTGAGGCCATGGCTCTCGATCAATTACCGGCGGCGCCCTACACAACCGGTTTTGTCAAAGCCTATGCCACCCATGTGGAGCTACCGGTGGATTTGCTGGTGGCGCGTTTTCGCGACGAAGCAGGCTATGGGCGTTCCGGGATTGCCCCGAAAATTGAAATTCGTCAGGCCGAAGATATGGGCCCGGCGCGGGAGATGTCGCTGATTGCCGTCATCGCCATCATCCTGTTTATTCTTTGGGCCGCGTGGCAGGTCACCCGTCCGGCGCAAAATACAGGGCCTGTAGAGCTGGAAGGTCTGCCAATTACCGAGCGCCCAAGCGACCCACCGCAGCAAACTTATGAAGTCAGCAATGACCTGCCAGCCAGCGTCTTGACCGACCGCAATATTGCACTTGCCGAAACCGTGCGCGTAGCAGCGCTCGAAAGTGTTGCCGCGCCTGTGGGTGAAAGCGTCGTTTCAGATGAGCCGGCAATAGAGGCATCAATAAAGGCCTCCATGACTGACACCGGGAGCAGTGAAGTTGCGCCAAGTGAAGCCGCGCCGATAGCAGCAGATATTGAGACGTCAACCGCGCCAGAGACAAGCCCTGAAACGGTGAGTGAAGTTCCGGTTGAAACGCAAAGAAATAGTGACTTTCTAAATGCATTGGAAGCTGCCCCCCGCAGCGCCAATGAGATTTCAAGTGAAACATCAAATGAAATATCAGATGAGATCACGCTCAGTGACGAAACACTTTCAAACGCGCTGGGCGAAGAAATTACCGAGAGCGTTGTAGAAGAAGCGCCAATGATCGACTTCCAGCCCTTGCCGGTGGTTGAACCCGTCATGACTGCCGCAGCGCCTCTCAATCGGGTCACACCGATCTATCCCAAGCGCTGCAATCGCCGCGCTGCCGATACTGAAAAGGTTTCGGTGGGCTATGATATTGCCGCTGATGGTCGGGTCATCAATGCGCGCATTTTAAGCAGCACCAATAGCTGTTTTGACCGTTCGGCCCTAAACGCCATCAAACGTTGGCGCTTTATCCCGGCCAGCCGCGACGGGGTGCCGATAGCCAGCACCGGGCAGGCGACCAATTTCAGCTTCGCTCTGGATTAGAAATCAAACCCATTCCTGCCTCTTTCTGGCCCTGATAGACCCTTTATGCAGGCCTAAAAGCCCCCTATTGTTTTGCCGCGCAAGCGTGTAAAAGGCGGGGGCAGGGCAGACACGCCCTGAAAGATGAGAACAGGATTAAAACCCGATGAGTATTCGCCCGTGGCGCGATATTGAACGCCGCCCCAGTCGCCAGATTATGGTTGGTAATGTGCCCATAGGCGGTGATGCGCCTATTGCGGTGCAGACCATGACCAATACCGACACTGGTGACGCCAAAGCGACCCTAAAGCAGATAGAAGCGGTGGCTGAGGCCGGGGCCGACCTAGTGCGGGTGTCCTGCCCCGATGAAGCCTCGACGGCGGCGATGAAAGAAATTTGCAAATTTTCACCCATTCCGGTGATTGCCGATATTCATTTCCATTATAAACGCGCTATTGAAGCGGCTGAGGCGGGCGCTGCCTGCCTGCGTATCAATCCCGGTAATATTGGTAAGCCAGAACGCGTGCGCGAAGTGATAAAAGCGGCCAAGGATCATGGTTGCTCCATGCGCATTGGCGTGAATGGTGGTTCGCTGGAAAAGCACCTGTTGGAAAAATATGGCGAGCCTTGCCCCGATGCCATGGTCGAAAGCGCCCTTGATCATGCCCGTATTCTTGATGACAATGATTTTCGCGAATACAAAATTTCCGTCAAAGCCTCTGATGTATTTATGACCGTCGCTGCTTATCAGTCTCTGGCGCAAGCCATTGACTGTCCCTTGCATTTAGGGGTGACCGAAGCGGGTGGCGCGCGCATTGGCTCGGTTAAAACCGCTATTGGCATGGGCGCGCTGCTGTGGGCGGGGATTGGTGACACGATACGGGTTTCGCTTTCGGCTGACCCGGTAGAAGAGGTGAAGGTTGGCTTTGATATTTTAAAAAGTCTCGGCCTGCGCCATCGCGGGGTCAATGTGATTTCCTGCCCGTCTTGTGCGCGCCAAGGTTTTGATGTCATTAAAACCGTTGAGATTATGGAGCAGCGTCTTGCTCATATTACCACCCCGATGTCGCTGTCGATCATTGGCTGCGTGGTTAATGGCCCCGGCGAAGCCCGGGAGACCGATATCGGCTTTACCGGTGGCGGGGCCGAAAGCGGCATGGTCTATTTGGCCGGCCTGCCGGACCATAAGCTGCATAATGATGATATGATTGACCATCTGGTCAAATTGGTAGAACAAAAGGCCGCAGAGATTGAAGCCGCCAATGCAAAGGCTGAAAGCATAAAGGTTGAGAAGTCGGCCAACCAAAAATCGACCAAAAAGAGTGGCAGCGGTTCGCAAGCTGCCTGACCCCATTATCGCTCTTTAATTTTCCAGAAAGCATTTTTCATGTCCGCCCCGCTTATTCCCGACGAAAAACTTGCCGCCATTGTTCAACGCTTTGCAGCTGTTGAAGATCAGATGTCGAAAATTTCTGACGCCAGTGAAATCGTCAAACTGTCGAAAGAACATGCAGAGCTAAAACCCATTGCTGAGGCCTCCCTCGCATTGCAAAGCGCACGGGCGGAATTAATCGACGCCAAAGAAATGTGCGCTGCCGATGACAAAGATATGGCGGAGATGGCAGCCGAAGAAGTCAAAGAATTGGACGCGCAAATAGCCGATCTGGAAAGCCGCCTGCAAATCATGCTGCTGCCCAAAGATAAGGCCGATAACAGCTCGGTCATTCTTGAAGTGCGCGCAGGAACTGGCGGTGATGAAGCTGCACTTTTCGCAGGCGATCTGTTTCGCATGTATCAACGTTATGCGTCTTTAAATGGCTGGAAGGTTGAAATTCTCACAACATCCGAATCCGAAGCCGGTGGCTATAAAGAAGTGCAGGCCAGCATTTCCGGCACTGGCGTTTTTGCCAAAATGAAATTTGAATCCGGTGTCCATCGGGTGCAAAGAGTGCCGGAAACAGAAACCCAAGGCCGGGTCCATACTTCGGCGGCCACGGTGGCGGTATTGCCGGAGCCGGAAGAGGTGGATATTGAAATTGCCGATAGCGATTTGCGCGTTGATGTATTTCGCGCTTCGGGGCCGGGCGGACAGTCGGTCAACACAACCGACAGCGCTGTGCGCATCACCCATTTACCCACCGGAGTGATTGTCATTCAGCAGGATGAAAAATCCCAACATAAAAACCGCGCCAAAGCTATGAAGGTCTTGCGGGCAAGGCTTTATGATATGGAACGCGAACGCGCCGATGCCGAACGGGCTGCAGAACGGCGCGGGCAAATCGGGTCCGGGGATCGCTCTGAACGCATTCGCACCTATAATTACCCGCAAAGCCGGGTGACAGATCACCGCATTAATCTCACCCTTTATAAGCTTGATAAAATCATCGAAGGCGAAGCGCTGGAAGAACTGGTAACAGCGCTTACCCATGCCGATCAGGCCGAGCGTCTGGCGGCCATGGCCGACGAAGCATAAATGTCCAATTCTGATACCAGCATCAAAGCGCTTATGGCCAAGGGCAGGGTGGCCTTACAGCATCTTGATAATCCCGCTCTTGAAACCAGATTATTATTGCAATGGGTGAGCGGGCTTTCCCATGAAGATATTATCCTGCAGGACAAAGAAAATCTCTCTCCCGAAAAAGTAGACGAATACCAGGCGCTGATTGCAAAACGAAAATCCGGCGCGCCTTTGGATGCCATTACCGGTGAGCGCGAGTTCTGGTCGCTTTGCTTCAAGGTCAACCATCATGTGCTGACCCCGCGTCCTGATAGCGAAGTGCTGATTGCAACCGCGCTTGAAATTTTTAACGAAAC
>WFQB01000273.1 GCA_015487305.1 Parvularculaceae bacterium
GCCAGACATGGTCTGACAGCAACATGCCAACCCGACCCTTGTCGATGCGCGAAACCACCAGCAAGGGCGCGCCTTCGGCACCGCGCATGAGAATATCGCCTTTTGTAACTTTGGTTGGTACAATGCGCAGCCAGCGCCCCCATAGGCCGAAATCATCAAGCCCATGGGTTACAGGATGGCGTTGTCCCTGCTCGGTTAGTTCCGGTAAAAAGGGCTGTTCAATAACCTGTCTGCCATCGGGCAGGGCGGCCAGAATAGAGGCAAGATTACGTTCGGAGGCGAGGCCATCAGTCTCACTAAATTCTGGGCCTGCGGCGATTAAAATAGCGCCGCCATTTCGCACATAGGTTGAGATGGCATCAAAATGGATAGTGTTTAAAACCTGACGATAGGTGTAGCGATCAAAAATCAGCACATCGAATTTGGTTAGCTTGCGCAAGAACAAATCATTTTCCGGAAAAGGAATAAGCGCCAGTTCTGACGGCGCTGCGCCCTGTTCTTTTTCATAGGGCTTCAAAATAGTAAAATGCACAAGGTCAACAGCCGGATCACTTTTCAAGAGATTGCGCCAGACCCGCTCTCCCGCATGGGGCTCGCCGGAAACCAGCAACACCCGCAGGCGATCGCGAATGACAGAGATAGGAATAAGTACCCGATTATTGCGCGTGGTCAGTTCGCCTTCAATGCCGGAAATTTCAACATCAATTATGGCTTTGCCCGGTGTTTCCAATGGCACATTCAAGGTCAGGTTTTCGCCAATGGCAACCTGCTGGCGGGCAACCTCCTGACCGTTAAAGCGCAAAACAGCTATAGCAGGCACGCCCTCAATGCCTTCATCTTCAATCCGCAACACGACCGAAGCGGTTTCGCGGACAATGCCATAGCGCGGCGCGGAAACAATTTCGATACGCCGATCAATTTCATCTTCGCGCCCGGTGAGGAATAAATGCACCGGAGCCTCAAGGCCCAATTCTGTTGCCGAAGGAATTTTATCAGCCGCCCGGCCATCACTGATAATGATAATGCCGGAAAGCTGTCCGCGCGGAATATCCGAAAGGCCAAGGCGCAAAGCATCCCCAAGGCGGGTTTCTTCTTCACCGCTAATGCGAAAAATTCTTTTTTGCGTATCGGGAAGAGCATCAAGCCGTTGCTCGATCTGGGCCAGTGCTGCGTCGCTGACCAATTGGCGCTCGTCAATCTGTTGAGATCCGCTTTCATCGCTGACAATAAGAACAATGTCGGGTTCTTGTGTGCGTTCTTCATGGCGAATGGAAGGATTGGCAATAAGCGCCAGCAGGGCAGAAAAGGCGAGCAGGCGCACCAGGCCAGCCAGAGGTGCGCGCCACAAAGAATATAGCCCAATGACAAGGGCAATAGCGCCAAGGGTTAAAAGCCAGAATGGCGCGATGAGCGGGGCGAAGGTGAGGGCGTTCATGGTCGCCCTCCATCGGGGGTGAATGGTCCAAGACCATTTCCCTCCTGACCCAATTGCTCGAGCAAAGTGTCGACATGCAATTGGTCGATTTTATAGGACCCGGTGAGGGCTACCATCACCATATTGATACCGCTGCGAAAAGCATATTCGCGTTTGGCAATGCCGCCTGTGCCCATCAGCAGATAGGGCACATTATTGCTATCAATAGCCCAGGCCCCGGCCCAATCGCGCCCGCCAATGATGATTGGTGTAACGCCATCATTTTGTCCCGGCAATGCCGAAGCGGCCTTCACCCATACCGTGCCGCCTTCATTGCGTCCGGGTAAATCATCAAGCAGATAAAAAGAACGCCCAAGCACATGGCCAGCGGGCAAAGGCTCTAAAGGTGGAATATTGATGCGCGATAAAATACGACGCATGGCTTCGCCCGCCGGGGTTTGTCTGGTAGCCGAAGCCACATCGCCATCGCGGGTGTCTATGATAAGAAGCCCGCCACCATTCATAAACTCTTCAAGCGCCCCAAGGGCATAATCGGAAGGCGGGCTGGTGTCTTCTGAAATTACCCAATATAGCAGGGGGTAAACAGACAGATCATCCGCTTCCAAATCAATTGCCACAGGGGCTGCCGGTTCAAGGGCGGTGCGGCGATAGAGATAATTGCTGAGAGTGGCAAGACCGGCGCGGGTGATGCGGTCTGTTTCATTGTCTCCGGTCTCAATATAGGCAAGGCGGGTCTGCAAAGCGGCGGCCATGGTCTTGCCATCAATGGGGGGTAATTCCTGCGCTTGGCTTGGGGGCGGTATCATCAGGGAAAAGCCCAAAACCACCATTGCAACAGGGGCCAGTTTTTTCAAATTTGGCAGAAACCCGCGCAACCAAAGGGCCAGAACACTATCAATGAGGGTCAGCAAAAAAGCCGTGACTAGAAAAAATACGGCCAAATTTTTAGCCGGCTCTGATTGATAAGGGCGTTGCGGGACAAAACCGGCAATCGCTTTGGTGCTGAGCGGGCTGATAATCGTTTGCGGGCCAATGGCGTTAAGAGCAATGGGGGCATCGGGATTGCCATAAAATCCCGGCGGGGTTTCGGGGGTTGCGGGTTTTTGCAAATTGGCAAAGGAAATTGGTTTTAACGCGCTGGCAGGGGTGTCAAAACCGCCATAGCCATTGATGATGCGCAAAGGGGCGAAGCTCGCCTCAGGGTCAAGGCTGGCGAGCCCCTCAACCGGCAGGGTTAAAATCCGCCGCAGCATCATCACAAAACCGCCGGAGATTGGCAGGTCCGACCAATCCGGCGTGGTTGCCACATGAAAAAGAATAAGCAGGCCCTTGCCATCAGGTTGCGCTGTAATCAAAGGCGTTCCATCAGCCAGCAAGGCCCAGCTTTGAAAGCCGCGATCCGGTAAAGGATCGGTCAGAATTTGTCGCCGCACAATAATATCTTCGGGCACAGTTAAATCTGCAAACGGACTTTCCGGCGTGAATTGCGTGAGGTTTTGTGGTTGTTCCCATGTAAGCGCGCCGCCAAAAGCGCGCCCGCCAAAGCGCAGCCGTCCGGGGGTCAGCGGCAGGCTTGTGTTCAGGCCGGCATTATTGTCGCCAATGGCATCGGCCATGCTCGGGCCTGCAAAGCGCAAAAGAATGCCGCCATTGCTGACCCAAGTTTCGAGGAGCGCCACATCGCTGTCACGCATGCGGCCAATATCATCAAGAATGATCAATCCTACTTGTTTGTCGATTAACTCGGCCACATCGCCATTTAACAGGCTGGCATAGGGGGTAAGGGCCTGTTGCAAATAGGTTGCGCCATCAAGCAGGCTGCCCTGATTGTTGGCACTGCGTTCAACCAGCCCAATTTTGACCCGTCTTGTGGAGGCATCAGCCAATTGCACTGCACCAGCAGATCGATTGGCTTGCAGCCGCGCCGTGGCAATTTCGTTGCGCAAAGAAAAAGGCAGGGAGTTCGGGATATCAATTTCACGTTCA
>WFQB01000274.1 GCA_015487305.1 Parvularculaceae bacterium
CATCAGATGTGTATAAGAGACAGCTTCTGAAGCCCCCCCGACAGAAGAAACACCGGACGAAACTTCTGAAGATGAAAACGCGGCAGAAGAAACACCAGACAGCCCTTATAAATTCGCATTTGATCCGGCTGGCGATTTAATTCCCGATACGGTCTATGGTGGCCCCTCCGGTCCGGTTGGATCGGTGGCGATTGAAAACCCTGATCTTGTCGTCCTGTCACCGGATATGCGCTTTCCTTTCCAGCAAGGTCCGGCCTTTGCCAATTCACAAGTCTTCATGTATGGCGGCGCAGGCCGTGATGCCTTTACTGGCAGTGGCGGCACCATTCCTTTTCCTTGGGATCAGCACCCGGCCCCGCTCTCCCCTTATAACCAAGGGGATCCAAGCAATTATGATTATCCATGGCGGGATAATTTTTGCGAGACCCGCAGTCACAGCACTTCCTTTTGCCCCTCCGGCAAAGGCCATCAGGGGCAGGATATTCGCCCGGCCACCTGCAATAATAATATCCATAAAGTTGTTGCAACCGAGGATGGGGTGATCGCTTATGTGGGTAATGTGGAACTGAATATTATCGGCGCAGAAACGGGCATCAATTATCGCTATCTACATTTGCAGCGCCCACTCGATCCGGGTCTTGGCTGTGATTATAAAAATGATGGCTGTCGCGGTGTCGCCGTAAGCAAGGGACAGGTGCTTGGCGTTGTTTCCAATCTGTCCGGCTATTCCAGCACGACCGGAAAGTTTACGCGCCAGACCACCAATCATTTGCATTTTGAAATGTGGGCATCGGAAATTGAACGCATCAACCGCAAAGGCAGCGGCGGCATTGGTGTCATCGCGCCTTATGCAGACCTTGTTTACGCCTATAATAAATTACTGGCAGACAATCCCGATCAATATGCGCCCCAGCAAATGGATGCGAGCTGCGATTTTGTCAATTAAACCTGAAACCAAGCTGAAACTTTAAAAAAATGCACCACTTGCGCGCCCCTCATTCTGCGATAGACTAATCCCCGCGTCCTTGATTTGGGATTATAATAGGAGTGTTAGTTCGTGGTTTTTAATCTATTCAGACCCGCCAGACCGCTATCGGTTCTGGTGGCCTTTGTCGTAGCATTGCTTCTGGCTGTGCTGTTTTTTTCAAATAACAGCGCTCTGGCGCAATCAGCCCCAACCATCAGCCAATTGGTTGCTGCTGAAAATCGCGGCCAAGCCCCAGAAATAGGCAAAACCCAAACCGTAACCAAGCAATTGGCAGCCCCATCGCGTGATTTTCGCCAAGCACGGCAGGTGCGGGTGCCAATCGATTGGGCCGCAGCCCAAAAAGCCACAGCCGCCTATCAGCGCGCCGGACGCATGCCAAAGGCCGCTTTGGCGCAAACAAGCATGAATGAAATTGCTATGCCGATTATCATTCCGGAAAAAATGCCCACAAATGGCCAAGTCTTTGGCAAGGATTATTATTACCACGCAATTTCACGCCATGATGGCTATTCCGTTTCCGTTCATGGCACCTGCGTGTTGTCAGAAATTCGCTCTTCCGGAGACCAAAAGGCCGCAAGCGAAGGCATGCAAATATTCCAAACCGAAGATGGCATGGCCGCGAGCTTTTCACTTTTTGGCGCGGCCTATAGTGTGATGATGGTCTGCGATAACCCGGCGGGGGATAGCCGCTGTAAAAGCCCTGCCTTTATGAAAAAACTTGTCGATGGCATGGTGGTGCAGATTGGAGCCGGGAAATGATGAAACAGCGCAGCCTTCTCACCCTTATTGCCACTTTGTTTTTATTCGCCTGCGAAAGCGATGGCGGCGGCCCGATCATCACGCCCCCTACGGGCGGTGGCACTGGCACGCCTTTATTTTTCACCTATGATCCCCCCGGCGATTTAATCGACGGCACAGGCCGCGGCGTCACCTCAATTGGTGTCACTGATACGGCTATTGTCGCGCCGGGCATGCGCTTTCCTTTCGAGAGCGGGCCGGTCTATGCCAATAGTCAGGTCTGGGGCCATGGCGGTGCTGGCGGTTCTATTTTTGGACCGTCCTATCCCCCCGCCCCCGGCGGCACCCAAGGGGATGCGGCCAATTATTCTTATC
>WFQB01000275.1 GCA_015487305.1 Parvularculaceae bacterium
GAATAAACCGCCCATCCCAGATTAATTTTTCTTCAACAATAATTTTCATGGGAGCAAGCCCCGGGGTTCCATCGGCCCGCCCCAAAACCCCAGCCGGTTCCCGCAACAGCCAGATTGTGTCCGCCTTTACCATTACCAGCGCCCCGCTTTGGGTCATGTTTTGCTGTTGCTTCACCGCCGCCAGCAAGGCCGGACCGGCACCACTATCACCAGCCATGGCTGCACCACTCACCGCCTGCGCCGCCTTTTCCAGCAGAGCTTCGGCCAATGCCGCAGGGGCGGCCAAAAGACCCCCACGGGGCAGAGAAATCGCTCCTTGTGGATGAAACGCACCACCCAGATTGGCAAATAATCCCGCCACACTGGCATCAAGCAGGCTTTGCTGGCGCTGCAATCTGGCCGCACTGCGACACAGGGCCTGCTCGAAAATATCCTGCGCTGCCAGCGCCGACAAAACAGCCCGATGGCGCACGCGCTCATATTTAGGATCTTCATTCGAGCTGTCATCATGAAAAGGAATATTATGAACCTTGCAGCTTGCCCGAATTTGCTGACGGCCAAAAGAAAGCAAAGGTCGCAAAACCGGAATTGGCGCTGCTGGTCCAGCAGCCATTTGGCGATGCTCGGCAATAGCACTTAGTCCATTAATGCCGGAGCCACGGGCCAAACGCGCCAAAAAAGTTTCCGCCTGATCGCTAGCACTATGACCGGTTAAAATCGCTGCAGCCCCTTCTTCTCCTGCAACACATAAAAGCCGCTTATATCGTTGCTGACGGGCTTTTTCCTGCATAGCAGATTTTGGTTTTGGCCCATGCCAGACAACAATCCGGTGGGGAATATTGCGCACCCCGCAATAGGATGCCACAGCGGCGGCTTCGCTGGCGCTTTGCTCGCGCAAATCATGATCAATGGTAACAGCCAGAATATCACGCTGATGCTTATCAGCACTGGCCTCCAGCAAATATAGCAAGGCCATGCTATCAGCGCCGCCAGACACAGCCGCAATCAGCGGCCCGTCCGGCAAGCCTTCAAGCAAAGGCTCCAGCTTTTGCCAGAAAGCCTCCCCTGTTACAGGAGATATCTCGGCACAATTATTTTCAAAAATTCTATCAGCAGCCGGCACGGTCTCTTTCAATCGATAGGCGTTGCAAAACCGAGCGCGAGGCTTTGGGATATTTGGTTTTTAAAGCGCTAAAGACCTGACAAGCTTCTTGTTTCTTTCCGGCGCGGGCAAAAGACGTCCCCAATTTCAAATAGCTTTCCGGGGCGCGAATATCATTGGGCCAAGTTTGAATATGGGCAATGAAAGCCGTGGCCGCGTCTCCATAGGCGCCGGTAACAAGATAAATTTCCCCAAGGCGAAATTGTGCATCAGGGGCGCGCTCATCATCGGGAAATTTTTGTAAAAAAGCCTGAAAGCCGGATTCCGCTTCCGAATAACGCCCATCAAGCAGGGATTGATAGGCCATAGAATAGGCCGCACCCGGATCATCTGGCAGCATTGGTAAGGTCAAATCCTGCGGCGCGCCGGTTTCCCCGCCGGGGTCACGCGCATAGGTGTCGACATTCATATCCGAACCAGCAGTGTCGCTACTACCCGAGGACGCTTCTGGCAAAGGCCCCTCACCGCTATAGGCGCCACTATCCAGCGTGCGCACATTGGTGACAGGCGCATTCATATCAGCATCATCTGTATAGGAATCATTATAGCCACCGCTATTGGCTGCGGTCAGTTGCACCGCCTGTGTCAGAGCGTCTATATCACGCGATTGCTGGTCAAGGCGATAAGCCAGCTGTTCCATCCGCCCGGTCAGGCGCTGCATTTCCAATTCAATCGTATCAAGACGCACCGCCAGATTGACCCCGCCCTCACCACTGGCATAGCTGTCGGGGTAAGTCCCCGCACCACTATAATTGCGATCTTCATAAGGCACTTCAGGGCCAGGCGTTTCCACGGAATACACCTTGGATTGCAAATCCTGCAAAGCCGCTTCCAGCCGGGCAATGCGATCTTGCAATTCCGCTTCTCGCGGGGTCCAGTCCTGCGCCCCCGCCGGAGCAAGGGCCGTCAGCAGAAAAACTGCTGCCATTAAGGCCAACAGCAAAAATCGGGCGGGTAAAGGCGCAAATCTCACGCTTGCGGCTTTTGAAACTGATT
This sequence comes from Parvularculaceae bacterium, assembly GCA_015487305.1. Taxonomy (GTDB): domain Bacteria; phylum Pseudomonadota; class Alphaproteobacteria; order Caulobacterales; family Parvularculaceae; genus S012-90. Next base: position 2,159 of record WFQB01000275.1, read on the forward strand.
GATGAGCCATGAAGGACCCCTTCTTTATTGGATGGCTGAATATAAGACCCGTTCACACAAGTGCCAGCCTGACCATCCTCCTACCACAATTTATCGGGAATTTGAGCCGAAAATGGGGCCATCGCCTCATTCAGTTATGAAATTTTGGCTAGATTCGAGAAAAAAGTTAATATCCAATAACAAATGCGCCGATTGAAAAACCGGCGCATTTGCCAAAATTTCTTAAATTTCTAAGCCTTTATAAGCCCTTAAGAGCCTACAGAGCTCATCAATGTGGTCATAGCATTCCGGTTTTTAGACCATGCTGCTTCATTGGAGTTCGGGTCAATGGGGCGCTCTTTACCAAAGGAAATCGTGGTAATGCGCGCCGGATCTACCCCCTGACTGACGAGGAAATTCTTAGCCGCATTGGCGCGACGCGCTCCAAGGGCAAGATTATATTCGCGGGTGCCGCGCTCATCGCAATTACCGGCAATGCGGATGCGGGTTTCCGGATATTCTTGTAACCATGCAGCCTGACGGGCAAGCGTTGCTTGCGCTTCTGGTGTAAGATTATATTGGTCATAGCCAAAATAGACCATATTCCCAACATTTTGCTTCAGATCCTCCAAGGAACCCGGAACCGGACCAACTGGCTCCGGCGTTGGCGCTTCAGCAACCGGGTCACGGGTGACAGGCGGCTCAGCTTCAACCGGTTTGGACGCACAAGCGGACAGACCAAGCAAAATGCTCAGCATGCCTGCGGCAATGAATGAATTACGAGACAGCATTTTATATTCTCCAGTTCGCCGTTTACTTCCAGCTCGAGGGAAACCAATTTCCTCCGGCCCCCAAACAAATCCCCGATAAAATAACGTGCCTCATTATTAAAACAATGAATAGTCCGGCACCTTTCCTAAATTTTATCCTGAACCAAATTCAACTCTTTGGCAAACGCCGTGGTTAAATAAGATTAAGCATAATATAGCGTTTTTGCTGCTCCCAGCAACAAAACCGCATTATTCGCCCCCTATCTAATTCAATAAAGGCGACCAGGCCGGGTCAGATGACTCGCCAGGGGTCGGCACCCGGCGCAAATTCTTGCCTGTCAAATCAATGGACCACAGGGAAACCGGCCCTCCGGGGCGGTTTTCGCGGAAAAACATGATGACCCGCCCATTGGGAGACCATGTCGGCCCTTCATCAAGATAGCTTTCGGTCAGCAGGCGCTCGCCGGACCCATCAGGGCGAATAACGCCAATATAAAACCGGCCCTGATATTGGCGGGTAAAGGCAATTAAATCCCCCCGCGGCGACCAGACCGGCGTGCCATAGCGCCCATCACCAAAAGTGATACGCTTTTGGTTGGAGCCATTGGCGTTCATCACATAAATCTGCTGCGAGCCACCACGGTCAGACGAGAAGGTAATATAATCACCATCAGGAGACATGGAGGGCGAGGTATCAATCGCCGGATTATTGGTCAGTTGACGGATTTTTCGGGTGCGCAAATCCATCACCGCTATTTCCGTATTACCACCGCGCTCAAAACTCATCACCACCTGCTGGCCATCGGGCGAGAAGCGCGGGGCAAAGGTCATACCGCGATAGGTGCCGATTGATTCCTGTTCGCCGGTTTCGATATTAAAAAGATAAACCTGCGCCGGCCTGTCATCAAACAAAGCCATATAAGTGATTTGCTGTTGGGTTGGTGAAAAGCGCGGGGTCAGAACATCATAATCAAGACCATCGGTCAGCGGCACCGGATTGGCCCCATCCTGATCCATAATCATCAACCGTTTAACGCGATTGGTTTTAGGCCCAGATTCCCCAACAAAAACCACGCGAGTATCAAAATACCCGTCTTCGCCAGTGATAGTTTTATAAATAAAGTCAGAAACCTTATGGGCCGAACGGCGCCAGTTTTCCGGCGGTGTTTTAAACCCGATGGATGCCAATTGCTGATTGGCGGTCACATCCCACAACCGCGTATTGACCTGAATACGACCATCAGGCAGCGGCACCACTTCGCCGGCCACCAATATTTTCGCATTGATCATACGCCAATCGGCAAAGCGCGGCTTTTCGTGAATGGTCTCAAGCTTTTGTACATAGGCACGCTGGTCAATGGGTTTAAACAGCCCCGAGCGCTCCAGATTGGCCATCACTACCATGGTCAAATCCGTAGCCAGCCCTTGGGTAGAAGGGTCATTGGCAATGTAATCGGGCACAGCGATTGGCATTGGATTGGTATTGCCTTGGGTAATATCAATGCGCACTTGCGCAAGGGCACCAGACATGCTGGCCGCGCTGGCAAAGAAGACAAGCGCCGTAAATATAATCGCGAGAAAGCTTTTTCTACCTGACATCATCTGCAACACTCTTTTGTTCCTTTGAAAAAAATTACGACCAGCCAACTGGCCCCTTTAAAACCCTACCTCTAACCCCCATTCGGGGCAATAATAGGGCCTTATCTGAATCCAACCATTTCTGACGGGTCAAAGTTCAACTCCACAATCTGCCATGTTTCATAACGCTCTACCGGCAAAAGGTCATAGGGCGCACAATCCAACACAGCGCGCACAGCCGCCTGCTTGGCCGCCTGCCAATGGGGGTCACCGGAGCGGTTTATCTCCCCCTCATTCTTGACCTTGGGCGGACCCACCAGCGAGCCATCGCGTTTTAGCATGAAAGAGATCTGCACTTTCAAGCGTTCCGGATTGGGCGCACCAATATTAACATTCCAGCACCGGGCCATGGCCGCCTTGAAAATCGCCTCATCGCTGGCGGTCAGCTTCGAGCCTTCACCAATGCGCTTTTGGGAAAATCCGGGAATAGCGCTCGGTGTGGCATTATCCGGTGTACCCCCTTGCGAGCCACCAATATTGCTGGCGGCCTGACCAAGGGCTGAAAAATCAAGATCGCCCTGATTTTGCGGCTGCGGCTTTGGCGGTGTAATTTTGGGCGGCTCAGCAGGTTCGGGCTGTTGTTCCGGTTCCTCCACAATCACTGGCTCAGGCTCCGCCTCAGGGGGCTTTAAAGGATCAGGAATATTTTCAACTTCCGGCTCTTTCACCTCACTTGACGCTGAAGCCTCGCTCGAGGTTATCGGCCCATCGCTTTCCGGTGTTGGCGCTTCTGTCTCACTGCTCTCCGGCGGGGCCTGCTGCTCATCCGGCTCTGCTTCCGGGGCCATTTCCGGCACCGACAACATCTCAGCCAGTTCCGCTTCGCGCAATATTTCGATCGGGACCGGCGGCGAATAGCGCAATTTTGGTGTCCAGCCTTCAGGCAGCGCCAGATAGACCAGCCCGATAAAGGCCAGGTGCATTATCATCGACATGATAACGCTAAGACGCATCGCTTACCTTAAACTCCTTTGCCCCGCACAAGCCCTTTTAAAGACTGCGCCCTTTTCAAACCCTATTCGGTCACCAGCGCGATAGAGGTATATCCGGCAGCATTGATCTTGCCCAAAACCTTGGCCACCGATCATAGCTCGCGCTTTTGTCACCACGAATATAAATGCGCTGGCGATAACCAGAGGTGGCCACCGCTTCCAAGTGGGGCACAAGGCTATCAAAGGCTATCGGTGTTTCCTGCACATAGATCGTGCCATCAGCCATCACCGTCACGCTTAAGGGCTCACCACTATCGGCAATCGCCTGCGCTTCGGTTTCCGGCAGATCAACAGAAATACCAACCGTCAGCAAAGGCGCTGTCACCATGAAAACAATCAGCAGCACCAGCATCACATCCACAAAAGGCGTGACATTGATCTCTGACATCGGCTTTACCCGTTGCCCCCGAAAGCCGCTGATTTTACCGTTTAATTGAGCGCCCATTATTTCGACCTCTCATCCAATTGCCGTGACAGGATTGCGGAAAATTCCTGCGCAAAGCCTTCAAGGCGTACCGCATAGGAATTAAGCGCAGCGCTATAACGGTTATAACCGATAACTGCCGGAATGGCGGCAACAAGGCCAAGGGCTGTAGCAAACAAAGCCTCAGCAATGCCCGGAGCAACAACCGCAAGATTGGTATCTTGCGTGGCAGCAATCGCCTGAAACGCATTCATGATCCCCCACACCGTGCCGAACAGACCGATAAAGGGCGCGGCTGAACCAATCGTCGCCAGCACTGAAAGATTGCGCTCGGCTTTTTCCAACTCGCGGCCAATGGTCACCGCCATCACTTTGTCGATGCGATCTTTTGCCCCGACCACAAAATTATCGGAGCGCGCCGGGCCATCTTTTGCCCGTCCCCACTCGGCCATAGCGGCAGAAAAGACCTTGGCCATGGGGTGGTCAGAGCGATCTTTCATCTTGTTATAGAGATCATCCAAAGGCTTGCCCGACCAGAACTGATCTTCAAACTTGTTGGACAGGCGCTTTAACCGGCTAAAGGTCATGGACTTGTCGATCATCACAGCCCAAGACCAGACGGAAGCCAGAGCGAGAATGACCATCACCCCTTTGACCACTGGGTCGGCCTGCAAGAACATGCCCCAAACGGTGAAATCAGTGGTCATCGCGTGCTCAACACCGACGCTTACAATATCAGATTCCATGACGAACCCCTCATATGCTTTTAAACTTTACAGATGCCCGCCTCGCCTGCCCTAAAGTCAGGAAAACAAACAAGCACCCTCTTGCCGAACATTTATCATGCTCAACACGACCTATCATGCTTAAATTGCCCAAATTTGGGCAGGGTTCAAAGCCTGAATGATGTTTTTTGCTATTCTGACAGTGATTTAATCAGGATGGGCGGCTATCCGGCAACAATTGCCCGTTCTGGTAGCGTTTTCCGGCTTATCCAGCCCTTGGCCTGCAAGGCCCGGGACTCGATAAAATCCCAGGACAAAAAGGCCAAAAACAGCGCAATTGGCCAAGAAACCATGAAATTGACCCAAGGGGCCTCAGGGTTGAGCAATGCCTGCACAGCCTGTTGCACCGGAAAGCCATAAATATAAAGCCCATAGGAAAAATCGCCCCTTTTGCCCCATTGGCGAATAATCGGCGTCATTCGACCAAAATCCGCAAAAGCAAACCAGAACACAAGATAAGCCCCGGCGGTAGCGACCATCAAATTAAGCTGACCAATGGCAAGGCCCCCAATAATCAAAGCCCCGGCCAGCATCGCCATGCGATTATTCATAGGGATACGATTGCGCCACAGACATAAAACCGCCCCGGCAAAAAAGGCCTGCGCCAACAGCGCGAATTTATAAATATAAAAAACCAGCCCATCATGCTCGCCCTGCCCGAGAAAAACAGCCGTAAGCGCACAGAAGATCAGCGCCGGCATAACAACCCCCATGCGCAACAGACCAAACACCCCGAACAAAGCCATTGCAAGATAGGCCATCACTTCAAACTTCAAGGTCCAAAGCGAACCATTGATAACATCCGGCAAAGGATTATTGGCAAACAGCCCCGGCAGACTATCCCATTTGTTAAAAGTCGTAATGTTGATACCGTAAATCCAGGTTTGCGCGTTTTGCCAATAGTCAACAAAACCTATTTGGGTAAGCAAAGGCCCTAAAATAAAAATCGTGAACAGAACCGCCACCGCCAGTCCCGGAAACAGCCGCAAAAACCGTCGCCATAAAAACGCTTTCAAATCGGGATTGCGCTGCCAGCTATTGGTGATGAGAAAACCGGATATGGCAAAAAATACCAGTACCGACAAAACCCCAAGCTTGGTCTCGCCGCCGGACAGCCAATAGATTGGTTCAAAATGTGGGGAGCCTTGGGTGATTTCCCAGGAATGAGAAAAGATCACCGCCATGGCCGCAAAGAAACGCAAAAAATCGAGATTATTTTTGCGCGCACCGCCGTCTCGCCAATAATGGCCTATGGTCTTTGAATGTCGCATTTTGCCCTTAAACGACGCGCCGCCCCGGCGCTTTAAATTTACCTTCGTAAGGGGAATTGTTAGGCAAACATGGTTGATATTCCATGAAGCCGGACAGCAAAGGATTAAGGTTTTCTTTACGAATTTTGCCTCGCGTGGCTGTTCCACGCTTTCGCGTGGGCCACTCCGGCAGGGCGGCAAACGATTGCCGGGGCCGCAAGTCGCGGCCCTTGGCTTGCGGTTCAAACCCTAAGCGCCGTGAGGTCAGGAAAGGAGTGTCATCAGGGCTTTCGGCAGGCGCTTGGGCTTTCCTTGCAAATCTATACAGGCAATTTCCACCTCTGCGCTGGCAAGCTGTTCCTCACCCCGCCACAGGCTTTGCGATACCGCAAGGCGCGCCCCGCTGGCTTTGGCAAACAAGGTGCGCACCTCCAATTCATCATCAATCCGGGCGGGGAGAATAAACTCAACCGCAATGCGCCGCGCCGTAAAGGCCAGTGGCGGGTCAGCCGCCAGCAGATCGCGATGAGAAATACCAAGCGCCCGCAAAGCCTCTGAGCGCCCGCGCTCAAAGAATTTCAGATAATTGGCATGATAGACAACCCCGGAAAAATCCGTGTCTTCATAATAAATGCGGATGGAGATTTTATGTTCGCTCATGGCTTTTCGTTTAGCCGCTCCTTTCAAGAGGGTCCAGCCTCCCCATAGCATTAGTCAAAACGGCAAGAATAGTCTAAGATGCAAAAAGGGCTGGGCAAATGGGGAGAAGAAAAAATGAATACTCTTTTGCTGGCCGCTATCCTGTTTAGCCACAATATCACCACCGACAAAATAAACGAAGATTGCGTCTTTGACGGCATCCCTCTTTCCGGCAAAGTCAAGCTGGTTGACAGCTTTCCCGACATCACCGTCAAAAAAGTCACCAGCTTTCCAGATTTAAAAGTAAAACTCGTCTCCAACTTCGCCAATGATTGCGGCGAATGGCAAATCGTCGAGCATTTCCCGGATTTCACAATTCAATATGTAAACAGCTTTCCCGATATAGAAATTCAAATCGTAGACAATTTCCCCGGACTACCGTGAGGGGGCCACGAAACCCACAAAAAAGAAAATGACGCAGCGGGTCAAAACGCCACCCAAAGGTGGCTCCTCAGGATGCGTAAATTTCTTCGTCATCACGAATGAGCGCTCATTATAGTCGAGCCCTACTCCCCACCCTTCAAACCCAAAATCGCATTCATCCGCGAGCGGTCCAATATCTCATAGCCATTTTCAAGACAAACCGACAAACCACCCCTGTCCGGCCCTTCATTATGCAAGGTCTCCAGAACAATACGCTTGGGGAAAAGATGTTTTGGTGCTTCGGCGAAAAACTTTATCAGGATCGGGCGCTCATAGCCTTCCACATCAATTTTCATGAAATCAACCCGTGGTATTTCCTCATCTTCCAAAATCATTTGCAGCGGCTTACCCGGCACTTTAACCGCGCCCGCAATATTCGCATCCTGTGAAATTTTATTCTCCCCACGATTACTCCCCGATGGTGCAATAACCACCTC
>WFQB01000276.1 GCA_015487305.1 Parvularculaceae bacterium
GTCAAGGGCATCGATCACCATGTCAGGATTTTCCATCAGGATTTCCCGCATCATTTGGGTTAATTCCTCTTTATCGAGAGATTTGCCTTTCTGACTTGCAGTGGATTGATTAGCGAGGCTAAGGCCCAGACTGACAGCGGCAATAATGCCGACGACGCCCAAAAGGGCTGCTTTAACGGGAAAATTCATAAAACTGGGTCCTGTGACTTTAAATAACTAATTAACTGTCCATATTTGCTCTAATTTGGCCCCCTAAGCAGCCACCAAGAGCAACATGTAAGAAGCAACATAGACGAATTGGCCCCGATTACTACGGATTCTTGTGACGCAAAAGCGGCATTTTCATAACATATGCGTGGGGGAAGGTTTCTGTGCGCGGCTATTATCTTCTTAATGTTTGTCCTTGCGGCGCCTTTGGTCCTTTTGCGCCGCGCCAAAGCTGGCATTGATAATATCATTGGCTTGACGCCATTCAGGGGTCTGCTGCTTTAAGCCGGCCAGAGCGCGGGTGGCAAATCTGTGTGCCTCTGCAGGGTGGCCGGTCACAAAATAGGCCTCCGCTTGGGCGAGGCTGGCCATGGTGTCATTGCCTGCTTGGCTATAGGCGCGGGCGAGTTCCGTCCAGCCAAAGGCATTTTCGGGGTCCATATCGAGGGCAATATTTAAAACCTTGATTGCCTCTGGTAGAACATCAGGATCGTTTAAGGCCACTAGAGCGCGGCCCAGATTGACCCGAAGCAAGGCATATTGCGGGGCTATTTCAACGGATTTGCGATGGGGCTCAACCGATTGAGCGATGCGGCCATATTCAAACAGCATTTGGCCTTTCAATTCCCGATAAAATGGATTGTCCGGATTTTTCTCAATTAGAAAATCGATTTCCTTCAAGCCCTTCTCAAGATCAGCGCCGCGATAATAGGCAACGGCTCTGGCATATTTGGCCGGGTCTGATTGATCAGACAGGGGGTATTGGCGAAGCGTCGTAAAAGTCTCGTTCATGAAGCCGTTTATCTTGGCCTGAATGAGGCGGAAGCGCTCCATATCTTCGGGGCTGTCGGTGACCTCGTAAAATTCCGATTGCCGTACCAGCCGGTCAAGCGTATCGACCCGCGCCGTGGGTAAAGGGTGGGTTTGCATATAGGGGTTGATATTTCTGGTGCTGGTTAGCTGCCGATTGCGCAGCACTTTGAAAAACTCAACAAGGCCAGCGCCGGAGGCCCCGACATCATCGAGAAATTTCAACGCGGCTTGGTCTGCGGAAGCTTCCTGTCCGCGATTATAGCTGAGATAATTGGCCTGACCTACGGTCTGACCGAGACTCATGACTGCCATGCCGGCATCGGGTGAGCCTGCGGCAATGGCGGCAGCCCCAAGCACCATGGACAGCAGAATCGGTTTTGAGGCATTGGCTCTGGCTTCATAGCCACGGGCCAGATGGCCACCTGACATGTGGGCCGTTTCGTGGGCCAATACGCCTTGGACCTGATTGGGGGTTTCTGCCCGTTGGATTAGGCCTGTATGAACATAGACATTAAGGCCATTGGTGACGAAAGCATTGAGGCTGGGATCGCCGACAAGATGGACCCCAACGCTGGAAGGAGGGATGCCTGCAGCCTCGAGTAAAGGGTCCTCATAATCGCGCAGCCATTGTTCAATTTCGGCATCGCGCAGGAGCTGTGCTGAGGCGTTGGTGATCATCAGCAGAAATATCAGCGGCAAAAGCAAAGCGCCAAGAAGGATTGGTTTGCCGGATTGGCGGGCAGGCGCGGCGAAGGATGGCATAAAGGGATACTCCGATAGTTTGGGCTATTATGGGCCTTAATAGAGCAAGAGCAAATGGCTTTCGTGTGAGAGCTAAGCCAGATTTGGGCCTTTTTGAGCCTCAATGCAGCTTAAATTCCCGAAAGGGCGTTTTTATGGCGTTTTTGGGATTTGCGGAAAGTTGGTGGCTTTATCGCTATGCCTTGAGACACAAGGCTGTGTCTTGCTCTTGAGGATGGGTTTGCTTCTATTTTGCCACTTGCTTTGAGGGCGGCACAAAAAAGCCCAATCATTCCCCCTTGTCAGCCACGGTAATAAAAGTCAAAAACCAGCCATATTTCATTTCGCCGCGCCAAAAGCGGCCCAGCAAAGAGGCTATTTCCATGACCGCTATTCTCGATATTACCGCCCGTGAAATTCTCGACAGTCGGGGCAACCCCACGGTGGAGGTTGATGTCATTCTCGAAGATGGCTCGCTGGGCCGGGCCGGGGTGCCTTCGGGGGCTTCGACAGGGGGCCATGAAGCC
>WFQB01000277.1 GCA_015487305.1 Parvularculaceae bacterium
TATGGCGGTAGGGGGATATAAAAAAGAAACCGACTCACCCTGAGGAGGACCGCAGGTCCGTCTCGAAGGATGGCTGTGATGTGTGAAACTTCAAACAGACGCAGCAAAATGGCGCTGATAAATCTTCTCGGCCTCGGTCATGTCATCGGCGCGATTGATGTTGAAAAACGGATCAAAATCCTGCTCCGGGAACAAAACAAAAGCTGTGCGCCTTGTGGCGAGGTAAGAGCGCACGGATAGGCCCGGTTCCTCTTCCAGCTTGCGGCGCAAGTCACCCGCCAGATAAACTGGCCAGAGGCTGGCGAGATAATGGTGATGGCCTTCGCTTTCGGCGCAGATAATCTCGCCGTCATGTTTTTTGCTCCAGAGCCTTGCGACAAAATCATCAGGGAAGAAGGGTGTATCGACGGCAAAACAGGCAAGATGGGTTACAGGGTCTTCCAAATTGGCGGCCCATTCGAGCCCGGCGAGAACCCCCGCCAATGGCCCCGCATGGATTTGCGGGCGATCGGGGAGTTGCGGCAGATGGGCCAGTTCATCGGGCAGAGGAAAATCAAGCGCCTGATTGATGTTCAAGGCCAGATCGCGGACCTGTTTTCTGGCGCGGGTCATGGTGAGGGTGAGGAGAGGCGCGCCACCAAGCAGGGCCGTGGCCTTATTGGTTTGCGCCCCATCGCTAAAGCGCCTGCTTTTGCCCCCGGCCAGCACCACGCCGGCAATGGTTTTATGATTATCCTTGTCGCTCACACCGGTTCCCATTTTATCAATCTTTCCAGAGATTTGCGGCATTTTCCTGAAGCTGGCAAGAGGTCTATCGGGGTCAGCCCTGAGAGCCGCCTTGGAACATGGGGAAAAACCGCCATTTCCCGCCCCTTTGACCCTTGTTTCTTTGGGGCAATGTCGGATAAGAACAGGCAGATTTAATGCTTGACCCTAACGGATGAAAGAGACCCTCCATGGCTGGTGCCGATTTTCTCCTCAATTATCTGCCGATTATCATTTTTCTCGGCCTTTCCTGCCTCATCGGAATTTTGTTTTTGGTGATGCCTATGGTGCTGGCCCCGGCGGAACCGGACGCGGAAAAACTGTCCACCTATGAATGTGGCTTTGAGCCATTTGACGATAGTCGCATGAAATTTGATGTGCAGTTTTATATTGTCGCCATTCTGTTCATCATTGTCGATCTTGATGTGGCGTTTTTATTCCCTTGGGCGGTGGTGATGTTTAACCCGGAATTGGGCGCCGATCGCGACTTCCAGATTTTTGCTTTCTGGTCGATGTTCGTGTTTCTGGCAGTGTTTTTCATCGGCTTTTTATATGAATGGAAAAAAGGAGCGCTGGAATGGCGTTAGAGACGAAACCGGCACCCTATGGCACATTATCCCGCGCCACAGGCGAGGGCTATAACCCCGATGCCCGTGATCCGTTTTTTACCGAATTGTCCGACCAACTGGCTGATCGCGGCTATTTTACCGCGCCTGCCGATGCGGTCATTAACTGGGCGCGCACCGGCTCTTTGATGTGGATGACCTTCGGTCTTGCTTGTTGCGCGGTTGAGATGATGCAGGCAGCGATGCCGCGTTATGATATTGAACGCTTTGGTATTGCGCCGCGCGCGTCCCCCCGGCAGTCAGACCTGATGATTGTTGCCGGGACTTTGACCAATAAAATGGCCCCGGCCTTGCGCAAGGTTTATGACCAAATGCCAAATCCGCGCTATGTCATTTCCATGGGCTCCTGCGCCAATGGCGGTGGCTATTACCATTATTCCTATTCGGTGGTGCGGGGCTGTGATCGCATTGTGCCGGTGGATATTTATGTGCCCGGCTGCCCGCCAACGGCTGAAGCCCTGATCTATGGATTACTGCAATTGCAGAAAAAAATCCGCCGTGAGGGGAGCATTATACGCTAGGGGCGATTTTAGGATTATTCCATGAACGAAGATTTACGAGATCTGAAAGACCATATCGAAGCGAAATTGGGCGCTGACCTTTTGCAGGTTGAGACCGCCTATAATGAGCTTTCGATAACGGTAGCGCCGGAGAAAATTATTCCGGTGTTGAAGTTTTTGCGCGACGATCAGCTGGCACGGTTTATTCAACTGATTGACCTGACCGCTGTTGATTATCCGGAGCGGGCAGCGCGTTTTGATGTGGTCTATCATCTCTTGTCTTTGCACAATAATTTTCGCATTCGGGTCAAAGCGGCCCTTGCAGAAAACGCTGCCATTCCTTCCGTCATAGAGGTCTATCCTTGTGCCGATTGGTATGAACGCGAGGCGTTTGACATGTATGGGGTGATGTTTGAAGGCCATCCGGATTTGCGGCGTATTCTCACAGATTATGGCTTTGAAGGCCATCCCCTGCGCAAGGACTTTCCGCTCACCGGCCATGTGGAACTGCGCTATGATGATGAGCAAAAACGGGTCGTCTATGAGCCTGTGAAGCTGACGCAGGAATTTCGAAATTTCGATTATCTCTCGCCATGGGAAGGCGCGCACTATGTGCTGCCGGGTGATGAGAAAGCTGAAAAAAGCGAATAGTTGGTTTTTGATGGAAGAAAATTTTGACAAAGAAATTTCAGTCTTACAGGGATTTGACGGTCTGGCAGCGCGCCACGGAATTGGCGGTTCAGTGCTATGCCACCACCAAAAATTATCCGAAAGACGAAATGTTTGGATTGGTTACGCAAACAAGACAGGCGGCTATTTCTGTGGCAGCGAATATCGCCGAAGGACATGGCCGCGAAAGCTCTGGGGCCTTTGTTCAATTTCTGAGAATAGCGTAAGGGTCGTTGAAAGAATTGGAAACACATCTGATTATTGCGCAAAGGGTGGATATTCTAGCAAAAGAAACGGTTTTGCCGTTGCTGGCGGAATGCGAAGAACTTGGAAAAATGTTGCGTGCGCTTATTCGTTCCATCCAAGCAAAACAGACATAGAAGGAGTGGCTTCATTGCCGAACCCGCACATAAAAACCTATTCGCTATTTGCTACTCTCTATTCGCTAAAAAGCACCGGAGGTGCTGCTCATGGCTGACGGAACCAAAGTAATCGAAGTTACCGACAGCGCTTCCGAGGCATCTTCGGAGCGTAAATTCACTCTCAATTTTGGCCCACAGCACCCCGCGGCCCATGGGGTGTTGCGTCTGGTGCTGGAAATGGATGGCGAAGTGATCGAGCGCTGCGATCCGCATATCGGCCTTTTGCATCGGGGTACGGAAAAGCTGATCGAGCATAAAACCTATCTTCAAGCCATTCCTTATTTTGACCGCCTTGATTATGTGGCGCCAATGAATCAGGAGCATGCCTTTTGTCTGGCTGCAGAAAAACTTCTTGGCATTGAAGTGCCGCGCCGGGCTCAGCTTATTCGGGTTCTGTTTTCTGAAATTGGTCGCATCTTGTCTCATATTTTGAATGTCACCACGCAGGCCATGGATGTTGGCGCGCTGACCCCGCCGCTTTGGGGTTTTGAAGAGCGTGAAAAGCTGATGGTGTTTTATGAGCGCGCTTGTGGGGCGCGTATGCACGCCGCTTATTTCCGCGTAGGCGGGGTGCATCAGGATATTCCCCAAGAACTGATTGATGATATTGATGCCTGGTGCGATACATTCCCGCAGGTGATGGATGATATTGAAGGTCTCATCACGGATAATCGCATTTTCAAACAGCGCAATGTTGATATTGGTGTTGTCAGCAAGGAACAGGCTTTTGAATGGGGCTTTTCCGGGGTGATGCTGCGTGGCTCCGGGGTGAAATGGGATTTGCGTAAAAGCCAGCCTTATGAATGCTATGCGGAAATGGATTTTGATATTGTCATTGGCAAGCATGGGGATTGCTATGATCGTTATGTCTGTCGCATGGAAGAAATGAAGCAGTCCTTGAAAATCATGAAGCAATGTATTGCCAAGCTGGAGCCGGGTCCGGTGATGAGTACCGATGGCAAAATCGCACCGCCGCGGCGGGCCGATATGAAGGCCAGCATGGAAGCGCTAATCCATCATTTCAAACTTTATACGGAAGGCTTTAAAGTGCCAGCCGGTGAGGTTTATACCGCAATTGAAGCACCCAAGGGTGAGTTCGGGGTTTATCTGGTTTCTGATGGCAGCAATAAGCCTTATAAATGTAAAATTCGCGCCCCCGGCTATCCGCATCTTCACGCCATGGACTGGATGAGCCGCGGCCATATGCTGGCTGACTGTTCGGCGATTATCGGCACTTTGGATGTTGTGTTCGGGGAAATTGACCGATGAGCTGGAAAAACACTTAAATGGTCTGGCTGCCGACATTTCTTGCGGCTTTATTTATCGCACTGGCGGTAATGTTTGCGTCTGTTGTGGTCTTGCGCAAACGCCATATGGGCGAGCGCATTATGGCCACCCGCATCGGGGCCGGGGTTTATGGGATATTTTTTGCGGGGTTTATCACATTGGTGATATTGCCCATTCGCATGGCGATATTTAATGGTGAGGCCAGTATGGATGATCCGATTATTTTACAGCGCTATGCGATTGCTTTTGTGGCGCTGCTAGTGCTTTTTCGCACCGATATTTTAGGGCGCCTGCCGCTCATCGGCACTTATATTCGGGCCTATCGCATGGCCTTTATGCGCCGCAATGTTGAAAATGCCACCAAAAGGCTCAATAAGATGGAGGCGCTTGAGCAAACGCAATCAAGCGCCGGTGAAGGAGAATAAAACCAATGGCTGCTCGTAAAC
>WFQB01000278.1 GCA_015487305.1 Parvularculaceae bacterium
CACCAAGGTTGCCGATGGCCGCTATGTCTGGGCATTGACAAAATCCGTGTTGCTGGTCGCCCGCAAAAACAATAGCCGGGTCGATGATTTGCGCAAACTTTCCCGCCATATTCAATCCTGCGGCGCCAATGCTGTTGGCACTGTGATGATGGGCTAGGTATGACCAGCCCGCGCCCCCTCACCCCTCTTTTTCCCTTCTTGCCCATAGCGCTAGGCTTCCTTGCGCTTTATATCCCTGTCTATGCAGAACTTTCCCAAACCGCTTGGACTCGCAGCGAAAACGGCCATGCCCCCTTTGTTCTGGCGATAATATTGGCAGGTTTTATCATTCGCCTACAACGCTTATGGCAAAATGATTGGTTCGCAGATCAGGCAGAGCTGCGCCTGAAAGATTATCTCATCGGCATATTGGCACTGACTTTCGGCTTTGGCCTTTATGGGCTAGGCCGCCTTGGCGAGGTGGAGCTTTTCACCACCAGCGCCCAGCTTCCTATTCTCACAGGCTGCCTAGCTCTTATTGGCGGCACGGCTCTTATTCGCCAATTATGGTTCCCTCTTGCCATGATAGCCTATCTTATCATCTGGCCGGGCTGGTTGCTGGACTTTCTAACCGGCCCCTTAAAACTTTGGATTTCCCAATCGGCAACAGATTTACTATCCGCCTTCGGCCTGCCAGTCGCTCATTCCGGCGTGGTCATTGCCGCTGGCCCCTATCAGCTTTTCATCGCTGACGCCTGCGCGGGATTAAACTCCCTTTTCGCCATGACCGCCATTGGCGCTGTCTATCTTTATATCGTCAAGCGACAGGGCTTTACCCACAATGCGTTTTTGTTTCTGGCGTTAATCCCCATCGCCATAGCGGCAAATTTCCTGCGGGTCACATTACTCATCTGGATAACTTTGCAATTTGGCTATGATGCCGGACAGGTTTTCCTCCATGACGCCGCCGGGCTGATGATGTTTGCCATCGCCCTCGGCGTCCTGTTTGCCTTGGATAGTTTGGGCCAATGGCGCCATCGCACAAAATTTTCATCCCCCGGCAACGCTCAAAAATTGGTGCTGCCATGACCAGTAAAATGATTAGCAAAACACCTCTCCCCTTGCCAATATCCAAACACAGCCATGGCATCATCCTTTCATGGGTCTTGTTCGCAATGATGGTGATAGTGGCTGTTTCTTTTTCTCAAAACAAAAAACCACAAGCCATTCCCGAACTACCGGATCTTACCACTATTATCCCCGAGCAATTTGCCAATTGGCAGGCCGAGCCGGAAACCCGTTTCATCCTGCCCGCAGAACTGCCAGAAGAAGAAGGCGTCACAACCCTTTATCGCGCCTATCGCAATGAAGCCGGGGATCGGGTGATGATGGTCATCGTCTATGGGGCTGAACGCGGCGACACTATGCGCCTGCACCTGCCGGAAGTTTGCTATGTGGCGCAAGGCTATGACATTTCCAATCGCGCAACCACCCGCTTTGCCCTTGGCTCAATTCCCATTGATACGGTTTCCATCATTGCCGATAATGGTTTGCGCGAAGAAAGCGTCACCTATTGGATGCGAGTTTCAAATTATTACGCCCGCAGTCAAATTGGTCAGCAGCTTTTCTTTTTACGTGCCGACAAGCGCCAAAGACATGACAGCGCCTTGGTGCGCATCTCGGTTGCCAGTCGCGACCAGCTTTATGCCAGCCGGGTTAGCCATAAATTCATTCGCGATTTTGTCACCGCATTACCGCCGCAAGCACGCCAACTCCTGCTCGCAGAAAGGGAGGCCGGATAATGCAACCCCCTGCGAATTTCGGCATTGTGATTGTCAACTATAATAGCGCCGCTCTGGCTTTGCAGGCGGCGCGCTCTGCCCTTGGAGCGCAAGCCCATGGCGGCGTAACAAAAATTGTCATTGTCGATAATGGCTCGCCAGACAATTCACGCAATGTTTTTCGTAAAGCCTTAAAAGAAAAAAAATGGCCCCACGCCAAAGGCCCGGCATTGGTAGAAGAAGTTTCCCTCGCAGATTTCACAGATATTCGCCCGTCCATCGCACGGGTCGAAAGCGATAAAATTGGCCGCCTGTCCTTAACTGCGCTGTTGGGCGATCTCGAAAAAGCCAATCTCGTCATTTTAGAAAACCCGCAAAATAAAGGCTTTGCGGCGGGCAATAATATTGGCTTGCAATTCTTGAGCGATAAAAATTGCAGCCATTTCCTTTTGCTCAACCCCGATGCGGTATTGGAGCGCAGCGCTCTTGCGGCTTTTGCCAATTGTTTGAAGGACCGAACGATCGGTCTTGCTGGCGCGACCCTTCTATCCATAGACCCCCCATGGCAGGTGCAGGCCTATGGCGGGGCGCGTCTTTCCCCCCTCACTCTTTTGGGGCGCAATATTGGCGGTGCAGAACCCCATGATAAAAATCATGACAAAAACATAATCGAAACTCATAAGCGCGCCCGCGCAAAAATTGACTATCCGGTCGGCGCCGCCATGGCCTTTCGCCTCGACTGGCTTGATCATGCGGGCCCCATGGATGAACGTTATTTTCTCTATTATGAAGAAATTGACTGGGTCACCACCGGCGCTGACCGCTATAGGCCGGTCTGGGCCGAAGGGGCCATCGCCTACCACCATCACGGAGCCTCCATCGGCTCCAATCTTGGCCATAAAACCCGCTCCGCCCTTGCCGATTATCACATGATCCGCTCACGGCTTTTATTTGCCATGAAATGGCGCCCCTATATGCTGCCCGTCTTATGGGCGATTGGCGTGGTGCAATTTGCCCGACGCTTATATCGCGGCCAGCACAACCAAGCCCGCGCCATCATTAAAGCCAGCCTGCCATATTAGAGCATTTTCGAGCAAAGTAGATGCCTGTTCGCGCGAAAGGAAATGCGCCAAACGAAAGCATAGAGCATTTTCATGATTCAAAGAAGCACGGAAATGCTCTGAATTACTCTTGATTAAAACCTCAGGATTGCGCCACACTAGCGCATCTTTCGTTTAACAGGATAACCCGCCACCCATGCAGGATTCTGATTTGCCCCTTGATCAGGACAGCTTTCTTACCAGTTTTTTCGCTCCGGAAAATCTGCAAAACTTGTTCGAGCAGGCCAGCCATTTTCTTGTATCCCACCTTGTAAACTGGGGGACCGGCCTTCAGCTGGCAATCATTCTTGGGGCGATTGTTCCAGCCGCCATTTTCAGCCCCTCCGTAAAGCGGCTTTGCTCGGAACTGGTGGAGAAAAAACTAGAGCCGGGTATTTTGCGCCGCTTTGCCAGCGCCCTCACGCGATTGGCCTTGCCCATCGCCATCTATCTCGTCCTCTCGCTTGCAATGATGGCACTGTCAGCGCTGGAACAAAAAACAGATTTCCTGCGCATAGCCCGCAGCCTATTGATCGCATGGATTGTCATTCGCGCTGTCACCCTCGCCATTCGCTCCCCGCTATGGTCGAAAGTCGCCTTTTACACGGTCTGGCCTCTTGCCGCCCTTAATGCTTTTGGCTGGCTTGATGATGTAACGCGACAATTAGCCGAAGCCAAAATCACATTGGATGAAGGTGATGCTAGCGCAGGCGTTGCGGCGGTTGAAATTTCCATGCTCGACATTGTGCGCGGGGCGATTATTTTCTTCATCGTCTTTGCCATTGCCAAATTATTAAGCGGCATGATTGTGCGCCAATTGGACAAGGCCCCCGATCTTTCCCCTTCTCTAAAAACCATTCTTGCCAAGGTCATCAATATCGCAACCCCGATCATTGCGCTTTTGGTCGCTTTGCAAATGATCAATTTCAACCTTGCCAGCCTTGCTATAATTGGCGGCGCGGTTGGCCTTGGGGTCGGCCTTGGCCTGCAAAATATTGTCGCCAATTTCATAGCCGGCATGACCCTGCTCATGGATAAATCCATCAAGCCCGGTGACACAATAGAAATAAACGACACCTATGGCTGGGTCACCACAATGGGCACGCGCTATGTGGCGATCCGCACCCGTGATGGCGATGACCATCTCATTCCCAATGATCATTTCATGACCAATGGCGTTATCAATCGCTCCCATGGGGATAAAAATTACCGCCTTCACGCCTCTATCGGTGTCGCCTATGGCACGGATGATTTGCATCTGGTGCAAAAATTATGCGTCGAAGCCGCCGAAGTGGTTGAGCGCGTCCTCCAACACCCAAAACCCGTCTGCCACCTTGTCCAATTCGGCGACAGCTCGATTGATTTTGATATTCGTTTCTGGATCAATGACCCCTATAATGGCGTCGTCAATGTCCGCAGCGATGTCCTCATGGGCGTATGGGAGCGCTTAAAAGCCCATAATATCGAAATCCCCTACCCCCAGCGGGATTTACATATAAAATCCGGCCTGGAACCATTATTGCCTGAAGGCCGCTAAGCAGCCCAAATCATCATAATCAGGCCATCATGATAATGTGACAAAACAGCAGGCTTGCAGGGTTTGTCCCCCACAGCTTTTTCATGCTATTGTCGCACCTGCCTCTCTTACGAAAATCTTTTGATCCCAACACAGGAGTGCCCCAATGACCAAACTCAGCCTTGCATCCCTCATGCTGGCCGCATTTGTCCTTGCCTCATGCGCCGGCTCCACCCCCTATACGCAAGCCCAAAATGGTGGCGGCTACGGCTTTTCCGAACAAAAAATCGAAGAAGGCCGCTATCGCATCACTTTTCGCGGCAATTCAATGACCCCACGCGAAACAGTAGAAAACTATCTTTTATATCGCGCTGCCGAGCTAACCCTTGCTAAGGGGTATAAATATTTCGTCGTGGTCGCCGATGACACAGAAAAAACCACCACCTATCGCAGCTCCGGCTCCCCCTATTATGGCTATTATGGCCATGGGCGGCCTTTTCCTTATTACGGCCATGGCTGGGGCTGGGGCGCATCGCTTGGCGGCCCGAGCATTTCTTCGTCCTCGCGCTATTCCGCCATCGCTTACATTAAAATGTATGATGGCGAAAAGCCAAACCTTCCTGCCGCCTATGATGCAGGTCAGGTATTGGATAATTTGCGCCCCCTTATTCAGCGTCCGGAATAAATCCTTTTCACAACCCAAAACCGAGGGATAATCCCCTCGGTTTTTCCTTGGTCTTTTTTTCACCCCTTCAACTTCGAGAAAAGAATAACAATGACAATAAAATCTTCCCGCTATGTAATTAGCAGCCTTGCCCTTGGCGCTCTTGTTTTAAGCGCTTGCAGTCAGGACGACACCGACACAGCCAAAGAAGCAGAAATGATGGATATGACGGCAAGCGAAGCGCCCGCAGAAGAGATGATGGCAAAAGATGATATGGCCCATGACGATCCCTATTTATGGCTCGAAGAGGTAGAAGGTGAAAAAGCTCTGGCATGGGTGCGCAGCCAAAATGAGCGCTCTTTGGGAGAGCTTGAATCCGATCCCCGCTATCAAGCCCTGTTTGAAGATGCCAAAGCCATTCTCAATTCTGAAGACCGCATCGCCTCGGCCTCTTTGCGCGGCGGCTATGCCTATAATTTCTGGCAGGATGACGACAATAAGCGCGGATTATGGCGGCGCATGCCCATTGCCGATTATGTTGCCGGGGGTAAGGAATGGGAAACCCTGCTGGACATCGACAAGCTGGCCGAGAGGGAAGATGAAAACTGGGTCTATAAAGGCTCTTCCTGTCTTGAGCCAGATTCTACCAAATGCATGATCACCGTGTCCCGTGGCGGCTCTGATGCGTCTGTGCGCCGGGAATTTGACATTGGAACAAAATCCTTTGTGGAAGATGGCTATAAACTTGATGAAGCCAAAGCCGGCACCGCATGGGTCAGCGATGATCTGATGCTGGTTGGCTATCCGCTCAGCGAAGACGAGGTTACCGATTCCGGCTACCCCCGTATCATTCGCGCCTGGCCTCGGGGCAGTGATTTTGCCGATCAAAAACCCATTTATGAAGGCGAGAAAACCGATGTCGGCATCTGGCCTTTTGCAGGACAAACCCAAGACAAAACCTATGCCGGCATTGTCCGCGCCGTTACCTTTTACGATTCAGAATATTATCTCCTCGATCCTGAAAGCATGGCGGTGCGCCAAATCCCACTGCCGCCAAAAGCAGAAATTAGCGGTTTTGCCAATGGGATGATGATCGTCTCCCTGCAACAAAACTGGCAGCATGGCGACAAGACATATAAAACCGGCTCGATCATTGCCTATAATCCCGACGATAATAGTAGCGAGTTGATCTTTGAGCCCGCCGATCGCCAGGCGGTCAATGGCGTCGCCACCAGCGAAGACGCAATCTATATCAATCTGCTCGACAATATTGTCGGCAAGGTTCTGCGCTATAACAAACAAGACGGCACTTGGCAGGGTGAAAAAATCGACCTGCCCGATGCCGGCGTTGTTTCTGTATCCTCCGTCGATGGCAAAACCGGAGACGCGCTTTTATATTTTGAAAACCCGACAACACCGGAAACGCTCTACTTCTTAAAAGGCGATAGCGATGCCCCAAAGGCTCTGCAATCCACTCCCGCCTTTTTCGACACAACGGGCATGGTGACCAAACAATATAGCGCCACCTCCAAAGACGGCACCGAAATTCCTTATTTCGTCACCGCCAAACAATCGGTACTGGATGCAGGCCCCGCCCCCACCATTCAATATGGTTATGGCGGTTTTCAAATTTCCATCCTGCCAAATTATTCCGGCATCACTGGCAAATTATGGCTGGAGCGCGGCGGGGTCTATGTCATCGCCAATATTCGCGGTGGCGGTGAATTTGGTCCCGAATGGCACCAAGCAGCCCTAAAGCAAAACCGCCAGCTGGCCTATGACGACTTCTTTGCTGTGTCCGAAGATTTAATCGCCAAGGGCATCACCACACCTGAAAAACTTGGCATTGTCGGGCGCTCCAATGGCGGGCTGCTCATGGGTGTGGCCTTGGTCCAACGCCCGGACCTCTATAAGGCCATCACTATTGGTGTCCCTCTGCTCGACATGCTGCGCTATGACAAGCTCTTGGCAGGCGCCTCATGGGTTGGCGAATATGGCGATCCGGACTTGGCCGAAGATCGCCCCCATTTAGAAGCCCTCTCGCCCTATCAAAACCTGAAAGAGGATGTCGATTATCCTCGGCCCTTCTTTTACACCTCGACCAAGGATGACCGGGTCCATCCCGGCCATGCCCGCAAAATGGCCGCTAAAATGGAGGGTTTCGACAAGGATTTCCTCTATTACGAGAATATTGAGGGCGGCCATGCCGGTAGCGCCAATCAGGACCAATATGCCCATATCATGGCTCTGCAATATGTTTATTTTGCACGCAGCTTGATGGACTAATCGCTCCAAGCAAGGCACAATAC
>WFQB01000279.1 GCA_015487305.1 Parvularculaceae bacterium
ATTCTCCACCTATGCCACATGGTGGATTAGGCAGGCGATTACCCGCTCTATTGCGGACCAAGCCCGCACCATACGTATTCCGGTGCATATGATTGAAACCATCAACAAAATCGTGCGCACCTCGCGGCAAATTCTCCACGAAATTGGCCGCGAGCCAACTCCGGAAGAACTGGCGGAAAAACTCTCCATGCCGCTGGAAAAAGTGCGCAAGGTGATGAAAATCGCCAAAGAGCCCATTTCACTGGAAACGCCGATTGGCGACGAAGAAGATTCGCATCTGGGCGATTTCATCGAGGACAAAGGCGCGATCTTACCCATTGACGCGGCCATCCAGTCAAACCTGCGCGAGACCACCACAAGGGTTCTGGCCTCTCTCACCCCGCGCGAAGAACGGGTGCTGCGCATGCGCTTTGGCATCGGTATGAACACCGATCACACTTTGGAAGAAGTAGGCCAGCAATTCTCGGTCACCCGCGAGCGCATCCGCCAAATCGAAGCCAAGGCCCTGCGCAAGCTGAAGCACCCAAGCCGTTCACGGAAGCTGAGAAGCTTTTTGGATAATTGATTTTCCCGGATTGCCACCATATTGGGGGTAAAAGAGGGTATATGCCTGAGAAAAATATCTGCATACCCGTTAAGCAATTTGGCGAAATAGCCCGGGAAGTTCGGAATATCCGTGTGGAATTGGATGGCTGTTATCTTATAGTTGATATTGTGCCAGCGAAAGTGATTGGCGAAATCCCTGAGTTTCAAGACCCGGACAGGGTTATTGAGACTTTTGATGATGCTTTAGAGAATATACTTAAGAACGCACGCCCTATCGTCGAGGCGGATGAGTGTTTGAGAATTGTCTTTGACCGCGTGCAAGCTGTTTTGATTCAGGAAGAGTGTACTGATCTGCACGAAGATATGGGTGTTCTGGAAACGCGCTATCCATTTGTCGAGGTCGAAAATTCCATTTGGCGAGACAGGTTAGAAGACTTTGAGGGGGGAGATGATCGCGACCTTAAACATTATAGTCTTTTTAGCATGGAAACCCATATCGATATTCTAGGGTATCTCGGGGCTGGGCGATGGATAAAAAACATGGGTTCAGGCCAAGCTAAAGAGGAAGTCTGATATTGCAGATTTTTGTAAGAAGCCATGCAAACCAGTCTTCAAATCCCCACCAGTGGTCCCGGCCTTTATGACTTCACCCGTGAGGCGCAAGATTTTGTGCGCTCGGCTGGGATAGAAGAGGGGCTGCTCACCTGTTTTGTGCGTCACACGTCTTGTTCGCTGACCATTCAGGAAAATGCCGACCCGGATGTGCGGGCTGATTTGCAGGCGTTTTTCGCAGCGCTCGTGCCGCCAAGCGATGATCCCAAAATGTCATTCATCCGCCATACGGCAGAAGGGCCAGATGACATGCCGGCCCATATCAAAGCGGCGCTCACCCAAACTTCGCTATCGGTGCCCGTGGGTGAGGGCCAAATGCTGCTCGGCACATGGCAGGGGCTTTATCTGTTTGAACACAGAGACGCCTCCCAACAGAGGCAAATCATCTTGCATTTGTCATGATGGGAATTCTAAAAAAACCAACATAACATATTGTATTTACTTTGAGTTTATTTGATTCTTCTGTTTTGTAATGGGTGAAGGCTTGACCGCGCCAGAAAAGCACGAATACACTTTATATGTGGCGTTGCGATATTTTGGCTTTTGATTGAAAGCGGGGTCCAAACCTCGAAGCGGAAGGGTTAAGCGCGATGAATTTATTATTTCCTATAGTCACTCTCCTCATGTCCTCATTTGATCCGACAGCAATGCCAGCGACGAATGGTTATGCTGATAATCCTGCATCGGCAGAGACTGAAAGTGAATGTACTTCGTTACGGATGGACAGATATTCCAGCATGAAACCGCCTCAAGAGCCTGTCTGGTATTTCTTTAACCACAGGCCGGATTCGGTCGGGCTTAGATTTACCAACAGGAAAAATTATGGTGCCAAAGAGGCAATCACTTACCTGACCGCATTTTCAACACCAAAAGGCCTGGAGGGCATGGAAGGTAAAATATTCATATCGCCAGACACCGGAGAAGAGACAAATATTTTAGGCCTATTGCCATTACGGACAGATTACTACCGCGACGGAAAACCAAAAGGGGATTTTAGAGAATATAATTATGATATCAGCGTGCGCGATATAGCAAAAAATATTTCATCTCTGAAGCCCGGAGAAGATTTTTCTGTTGGTTATACAGAATATTCCAAACTTGACGGGCGTATAAAAGCGGTAGACGGAACCGCCCATGTAAAATTCCTGGGCTGCAAGGCGCATCCGGATTTTGCAGGCGAGACCCTGAAAAGATTTTCCGTACAAATTGAATCGCGCCGCTATTCAATGAGGGATAAAACTGACACTGCCAGAGTGGGAAGTGTTATCAGAAGTTTTGATGAGTTAAGCTATTTCCCTTATACTATAGGCAATGAAGAGGGGCATAGTTTTTTAATCCGAACCAGTGCTAAAAACTAAAACCTTACTTTTATCTCCTAAGGATACAATTACCATCGCCGCGACATATTTCTTTTCACGGAAATTTGTCAGCGGCGATGTTTATTCCAAGCTCAAATGATCTGCCTAATGCGCCCGATCAATGGGTATGGCAGGGTTGGACCAAGGGCTTTTTGAAATTGCTTTGTAGGTCTGAACGCAAGAGGCGTTTATAGCTGTCTACGAGACTTGTATAAAGCGGCAAGGGGCCGACGCCGTAATTGCGTGAGCCGTCGGAATTACCGTCCCATATTTCAAAATGCAGATGCACAGTGGTGCCGCGAACAAAACTGCCGTCAGATTTGCGCCCGGTAATGTTGGAAATACGGCCTATCTTTTGGCCTTTGCCAACCCGTGCGCCGGAAACAATGCCGGGGGCCAAGGGTCGTTGTAAATGCAAATAGCGATGGACCTGTCCGGTATCGGTGACAAGCTCCACAGAGACAGTGCCAACGACGCCTATGCGACCATTTTCCGTTGCCACGGCCCAATGCTTGTTCACCTCGCAAGTGGAGGGGCGAATATCCTGTCCCTGATGGCCTTTGCCTGCGGGGCATTTGGGGGCGTTCCAGCCGCGATTTTCGCAAAAATTATCTTTCCATGGATAAGAATAATTGGCTGCGTCCCCCTGACGGCCGCCAGGAGCAGGGGGATAGGATGGTCCAAAAATAGAGCCGCCAGCACCGCCATGGCCCCAAACTTGAGAATTGGCATAGGCTGGCCCGCTCTCGAAAGGAAAGCGCATGCCCGGCGCGACAATGGCTGTATCAGTGACGCCGATAGAGGTGACGCCGCGGCCTGTGCCGTCGATTAAATCTCCGGGGGGATCATAGGTGAAAAATAAAGGCGTGCCAGTGCCACCGCCCGTAGGGGGCGTGATGATCGGGC
>WFQB01000280.1 GCA_015487305.1 Parvularculaceae bacterium
GAACAATCTTTAGTGGGAAGCATAAGGCTCTCTCACCCCGCCCGCATATCGCATTTCAACCATTATCCTCAATAGTGGTTTTACAAAACAAAGGCACATCCATCATGGATAAGAAAATGGACCATAACAAAACCGACCCCCACGCCGCCTGTCATAGCGATGGCGAGGACAAGCCCAACCATGATCATAGCGCTCGTCAGGGCCATGACAAACATGATGGTCATGGCGGACATGATAAGAAGAGTGAGCATGATTGCTGTCATGGCAGTGGCAACAAGGATGACGGCAAGGATGATGGCAAATATGATAAAGTGCCCGAAGGCTATACGGGCACGATCTGGATTTGTCCCATGCACCCGCAAGTGCGCGATGTGAAAAATTCCGGCTGTCCGATTTGCGGCATGGCCCTAGAGCCGGAAACCATTACCCTTGATACGGAAGAAGACACCTCCGAGCTTGATGACATGACCCGCCGCTTCTGGGTTGGGGCGGTTTTGTCTATTCCTCTGCTCTTCTTTGTTATGGGCGAATATATCCCCGGCTGGTCTTTTGAAGGGTTATTTCCCAAAGGCTGGGGGCAATGGATTCAGTTTGCGCTGGCAACACCGGTTGTTTTATGGGGCGGCTGGCCATTTTTCGTTCGGGGCTGGCAATCTTTAAATGGCTGGAATTTGAATATGTTTACTCTAATCGGCCTTGGTGTTGGGGTTGCTTATATATTTTCGACAGTGGCGATTGTGTTTCCTGATATTTTTCCAGAATCCTTCCGCAATGAAAATGGCGAAGTGGCGGTTTATTTTGAAGCCGCTGCGGTTATTGTCACTTTGGTTTTGCTGGGACAAGTGCTGGAATTGCGCGCGCGCAGTCAAACCAATGGCGCCATTCGTGCCTTGCTTGAACTTGCCCCGCCGGAAGCTACGCGAATTTTGCCCGATGGCGGCGAAGAAATTATTCCGGTTGATCATGTCCATTTAAACGATCATTTACGGGTACGCCCCGGGGAAAAAATTCCTATTGATGGCGAGGTTGTCGAAGGCAAGTCCAGCGTTGACGAGTCTATGATCACCGGCGAATCTATTCCGGTGAGTAAAGGCCCTGGCGATAGTGTCACCGGCGGCACGGTCAATGGTACCGGCGCGCTGATTATCAAAGCCACGCGCATTGGTCAGGACACCATGCTTGCGCAAATCGTTAAAATGGTCGCCGAGGCCCAGCGCTCGCGGGCGCCTATTCAGAAACTTGCTGATACGGTTTCTGGATATTTTGTGCCTGTGGTGGTTCTGGTTTCCATTGTCACCTTTATCATCTGGTCGATTTTTGGCCCTGCCCCAGCCATGGCTTATGCTATTGTCAATGCGGTGGCGGTGTTAATCATCGCCTGCCCTTGCGCTCTTGGTTTGGCAACCCCGATGTCGATAATGGTTGGCACTGGCAAGGGAGCGCAATCGGGTGTGCTTATCAAAAATGCCGAAGTGTTGGAAAACTTTGAAAAGGTCAATATTCTGGTGGTGGATAAAACCGGTACTTTGACCATGGGCAAGCCTGAATTGGTAATGGTCGAGCCAAGAGGCCTTTCACAAGAAGAGTTTTTGAGCCTTGTCGCCGCCGTTGAGCGCTCTAGCGAACACCCCCTCGCCGAAGCGATTGTTAAAGGCACTGAGGCCAAAAATATCCCCATTCCCAAAGCGGAAAATTTTAACTCCGTAACCGGGCAAGGGGTGGTGGCTGATGTTAATGGCCGCAAAGTCGCTATTGGCAATCGTAAAATGATGCAAAGCATTAGCGCCTTTGACGAAAGCCTTGTAGAGCGCGCCGATCATTTCCGTCGCGAAGGCCAGACCGTGATGTTTGTCGCGGTTGATGGCGCGCCTGCGGGTATTATCGGTGTCGCTGACCCGATTAAGGAAACCACGCCGGAAGCAATCAATGAATTACACAAGGCTGGTATGCGCATTGTCATGCTCACCGGGGATAATCAAACCACCGCCGAAGCCGTTGCCCGTAAAATCGGTATTGATGAGGTTCATGCGGATGTCTCGCCGGAAGACAAAAACCGCATCATCCGCGAAATTCAGGCCAGCGGAGAAAAGGTCGCCATGGCTGGTGATGGGGTGAATGACGCCCCGGCCCTCGCGCAGGCCGATGTTGGGATTGCTATGGGCACGGGCACGGATGTCGCCATGGAAAGCGCCGGCGTCACCCTCATCAAGGGCGATTTGCGCGGTGTTGCCAAGGCGCGAAGGTTGAGCCAAGCGGTGATGCGCAATATTCGCGAAAACCTGTTTTTTGCTTTCATCTATAATACAGCCGGTGTGCCCGTTGCGGCGGGGATTCTCTATCCCTTCTTTGGCATTTTGCTAAGCCCGATGATTGCCGCCGCCGCTATGAGTTTTTCTTCCGTCTCGGTGATAGGCAATGCCCTGCGCCTGCGCGGATTGAAACTTTAACCTTAATGCCCGCCGGATCTGCTCCTGTAATGAGTCGTCTCCACATTGCTTAGATCCGGTGGGTGTTTTTGGTAAATGAAAGGCTGGAGCGGGTAGCGGGTTGAAAACTTGCCAATAAACGGGTAGCTATCAGCATTGCCTTCCGGAGAAGGCAATAGCGGGTATAGCACAATGGTAGTGCAGCAGCCTTCCAAGCTGAATATGCGGGTTCGATTCCCGCTACCCGCTCCAGCATCCATATTTCGTTTCATAAATTTGCAGACGCAATTCCTGTTGTGCCCCTGCTGTAGATTGAGTGCTCGTTTTCTATCCTTCGAGACACCGCCAGAAGGCGGCTCCTCAGGATGAATTGGTTTCTTTTTTGGGAGTTCGAACCTAGTAGGGCTGCGACCGCAGCCCCGGCGACCATTCGCCGCGCTCACTGGCCCCGCACGAAGTGCGGGATCAGCCCCACGAGGCATAGCCACTGCCGTGGCCTTCATTTCCTATTTTTGGTCCGCCCTGCCGGGCCTTCTTCGCCTAAAAACCTTCCACAGGAAGGTTTTTTCTGCCTTCGGCAGACCGACTACGAAGGGACCAAAAATTTTGGCTACGCCAAACCGGAAATGAAGTGGTGGAGGGGGCTGGATTCGAACCAGCGTACGCATAGCGGCCAGATTTACAGTCTGGTGGATTTAACCACTCTCCCACCCCTCCATCGGGTCAGCCTGCCAAGACAAGGCTAATCGGGAATTTGCGGTTTATAAGCAGGCTGGCCGCGCTAGGCAAGCGCCTCGCGCCCTCTAAAATGGCAATTTTACTGTTTTGCAGCAGATTTTACCCCTTGGAGCTGACCGCGTGCTTCGTGTAAGCCATTGGTTGATATCTAAAGACAGGAAATATCGCTCTCATGCCCGAAAAACCCGCTTATCGCCGTGGTGCCAAACCGGGCCAGAAATGGGGTGACAAGCCCAAGCGTGCTGATAGCCGGATCTGGCTTTATGGCCGCCATGCGGTTGCGGCGGCCCTGCAAAACCCGGCCCGCAAAATCCGCCGCCTTGCGGCCACCAAAAACGCCCATGACTGGCTGCGCGAGACCCTGCCCGGCGATTTGTTCCATCGCCTCGAAATTGAAGATTTGCGCCCTGACGGGATTGATAAGCTCCTCCCTGCCGGATCGGTGCATCAGGGGATTGCCCTTTTTACGGACCCGCTGGAGCGCGCCCGCCTGCGTGATGTCTGCAAGGTCACTACGCCGGGACCGGTGATTATTCTCGATCAGATCACTGACACCCAGAATATTGGTGCGATTTTCCGCAATGGGGCGGCTTTTGGGGCGCAGGCAGTGATTTTTCAGGACCGCCGCACGCCGCCTTTGTCCGGGGCGCTGGCCAAGGCGGCAGTTGGCGCGCTGGAAGTGGTGCCAGCGGTGAGCGTTGTTAATATTGCCCGCGCTTTGGAGGCTTTAAATGAGATGGGGTTTCGCACTATAGGGCTGGCCGGGGAAACCGACCAAGCCTTGGCCGATATTCCCCGAGATAAGCCGATAGCTCTTGTCATGGGCGCGGAAGGGGCTGGTTTGCGAAAATTGGTGCGGGAGACCTGTTCTACCCTTGCCAAAATTCCCATTAGTGAAACTATGGAGAGCCTTAATGTCTCAAGCGCTACTGCGGTTTCGCTTTATGAGATTACGCGGGGGGCAGTTATAAAAACAGCCGGTACTGGATAGAGGAAGGATCGTCAGTACCGACTGTCTTAAAGGCCAAATCAAAGTTTTCAAGGAAACGCAAAAAACTTTAAGCTCGGCAACAGGTTTGGATAAGTCCTAAACTGCATTTGTAGGATAACGGGCCACCCTTAGGGCAAAGACATTTACCTCATCCCCATGCAGGGCGCCGTCTTTATTGAAATCAATAGCGGCAAATTCTGCCAACCGCGCTGCCACCCATTCACGGCGGTTCATCAGGCCATCATCTCCGGCCATATAGGAAAAGCTCGACCGCGCCACCGCATCAATCGTCGAGCGCTCACCCATGCTGACCCGTCCGATCATCTCCTCCGGCAAGGAAACCGTGATTGCATAGCTGCCATCGATCAGCACTTCGCCATTAAATCGCGCCAGTGATGCCATCACCACCGCCGATCCTGCATATTCATCCCGCGAGATAAAACCATCACTATTGGCATCTACTTCCGCAAAGCGAATTTCTGCATCAAGACGGATATCGGCCTTCTTAATCACGGTCCCGACATTGATGGCTTGTGCAAGCTCTGTCCTGGTGTTGTCGGCAAATCCGGCTGCACCAAATCCGATCACCATGGCCCCTGCTATTATCCCTAAACTACGCTTCATCCCGGTCTCTCCTATTTTCTAATCCACTGATGGATGATCTTTTGACCTTTGGTCCCCCGCAAAGAGCATCCATGGAAGAGAGCCTCACCCCTGATTGCGACCCAACAAAGAAGGCAGAAAGGAATTTTCGGGGCAGATAAGGCGATTTGGTGAAATTATGGGCGCAAAAAAGGCGACCCTTGGGCCGCCTGGTTGATTTCATGGCAAGAAGCGAAATCGCTTGTCGAAGGATCGGCACCTCCCCGTCCTTCGACAGGCTCAGGATGAGGAGGTGTCTTGTTTGAGAGTTAGGTGCTTTATAACTTCCATCCTCTCGTCGTGCTGGCACAGCGGGTCGAGGCTCGCTTACGCTTGCACCTCACAGATGAGTTGGTTTCTTTTAATAGCTTACCTAGCCAACAATCTCTTCATCCTTGAAAAAGAAGGCGATTTCTTCTTTGGCGGTTTCCGGGGCGTCAGAGCCATGGACCGAGTTTTCGCCAATGCTTTGGGCAAATTCAGCGCGAATTGTGCCGGGGGCCGCTTCTGCCGGATTGGTTGCTCCCATAATCTCGCGGTTGCGAAGAACGGCGTTTTCTCCTTCGAGGACCTGTACCACCACCGGACCGGACATCATGAACTCGACTAATTCGCCAAAAAACGGGCGATCCTTGTGGACGCTATAAAAGCCCTCAGCCTGCTCGCGGCTCATATGGATGCGTTTGGACGCGACCACCCTTAGGCCGCCCTCTTCCAGCTTGGCAATGACTTTGCCGGTAATATTGCGCTTTGTGGCGTCGGGTTTGATGATTGAAAATGTGCGCTCTATGCCCATGGTAATTCCTTTAATTTAGGGGTGAATCTGATTGAGGCGGCTATAGCAATGGCGGGCCTGTGAGACAAGAGATTTCGCCTCTTCCCTTTCGTCCGCAGGCACCTTAACACTCCCCCTATGCTGCATATTAATGACCTTACTTTCCGTATTGAGGGGCGCGTTCTGTTTGATCAGGCGACCGCTGCTATTGCTGATGGTTGGAAAGTTGGCTTTACCGGCAAAAATGGCACTGGCAAATCGACCCTGTTTCGGTTAATCCGTGATGAGATTGCCCCGGATGATGGCTCTATTTCCCTTCGCAAAGGGCGCAGATTAGGCTTTGTGGCGCAGGAAGCCCCCGGAACCAATGACAGCCTGCTGGATACTGTGCTGGCTGCTGATACTGAGCGCGCCGCCCTGCTGGCCGAAGCCGAGCACGCCACCGATCCCCACCGCATTGGCGATATACAAATCCGCCTTGCGGATATTGAGGCTCATTCCGCCGAAGCCCGCGCCGCTACTATTCTGTCCGGTCTTGGCTTTTCTCATGCGGAACAGGGCCAGCCCTGTGCTGATTTCTCCGGCGGCTGGCGCATGCGGGTTGCCCTGGCGGCTGTGTTGTTTTCGGCCCCTGACCTGTTGCTACTTGATGAGCCGACCAATTATCTCGACCTTGAGGGCTCTATCTGGCTTGAGACCTATCTGCGCCGCTTCCCCTATACCGCCCTTATCATCTCTCATGACCGCTCGCTTTTAAACAGTGCCATGACCCATACGCTGGCGCTGGAAAATGCCCGGCTGACAATCCAACCCGGCAATTATGATACCTATATTCGCCGCCGCGCCGAACAGCGGGCGCAAATTATGGCCGGGGCCGCCAAACAGGAAGCGGCCAAGCGCCATATGGAAAGCTTCATCAACCGTTTCAAAGCCAAAGCCTCCAAAGCCCGTCAGGCGCAATCTCGGGTGAAAATGCTGGAGAAGATGAAGGATATCGCAATCCCCATTGAAGAGCGCACCACGCCGTTTTTCTTCCCGGACCCAAAGCCGCCCATGGCCCCGCCTATTATTCGTCTCGAACAGGCGCGCCTTGGCTATGACGACAAGACTGTTTTGGACGATGTTAATCTGCGTATCGATCAGGATGACCGGATCGCTATTTTGGGCGCCAATGGTCAGGGTAAATCCACATTGGTGAAAGCCATTTCAGGCCGCCTCGCGGTGCAGGCGGGCAATCTTTATAAATCGAAAAAACTGCGTATCGCCTATTTTGCCCAGCACCAGCTTGATGAATTAAAACCCGGCCAGAGCGCCATTGATCATATTCGCCCACTCATGCCAGATGGCACTGAAGCGCAGATTCGCGCCCGCACAGCGCAAATTGGTTTTGGTCCGGAAAAGGCTGATATCAAGGTTGAGAAACTCTCCGGCGGGGAAAAAGCGCGCCTGCTGTTTGGGCTTATCACTTTTGCCGGACCGCATCTGATGATCCTCGACGAGCCGACCAACCATCTCGACATGGATAGCCGCGAAGCCCTGACTCAAGCCCTGAATGATTATCAGGGCTTGCGTCAGGGCTTCGCGGCTATCCATGTCGAGATGATTAGTCGGCTCATCAAGGATCATCAGATGCGGCCCGGCAAAAGTGATAAGCCCAAATAGCAGGCGCGCTTTTTCCCCGCCGGAGAGTTTCTCAACCTTGATATCAGCCTTTTCCGGACCAAAACCAA
>WFQB01000281.1 GCA_015487305.1 Parvularculaceae bacterium
AACCATAAACGCCCCTGAGGCCAGTCAATGAGCTCCATATAATCATCAATATGCGGGATGCCGGGGGTCGGGGATTTCTGACGCAAAAGATCCATTTTAGAAATGGCGGCATTATGCCGATCAACAGTGAGCGAATCGCCAAAAGTGTCGTTAAAGCCCGGATGAAGAAACAGGCCATCTCTTGTTGTGGTCAGATCATTGGTAAAGCGGGAGGCTGATTGCTGAAGTTGGTTTTTCAACCATTGTTTTGGATCAACCGAAGCCTCTCTCAATTCATCGGGCAGGGCGCCAAGACAAAAGCGATTAACCGCGATCACCGCATCTGTGGTGACATTGGCGGCGAGGGGGCGGTCATCATAGGTAAGGTCTATGTCGGTTATAGATGGGCGGCGCGAGAAGGTTGAATTTGTGCCGCCTGATTTACTTGAAGCGTTCTGTTTGCGTAGATAATATTCCCCGCCCGAAGCAGTTTTAAGGCCGGGTTGCGGACGAATAGCTTCGCGAACTTGTGCAAGGCGTTCCTGTAGGGATGGTATGGCAGGGGTTGCAGGTTTGCGGGTGCGCGGATTTGGCGCGGGGTCGGAAAAACTTCCCTGTCTCTTCATGCCTGTGCGGGTATATGCCTCAGGCCTTGCAGACATTGGCGCTTGCGGTGTGGGAGGGGTTTGCCGTGAGCGTCGGTTGACATAGGCGGGAGGTTTTTCATCCCGTAATGTTTTTTGCGCATCAGGGTTGAGACTGTCAGGCAGGGTTTCAAAAATCTGTCGATTTGAAGGGTCGCTCACAAAAAATCCTCCCGATAAAGCCCTGAGAAAGATGGGCATTAGGGTTATGAATTATACTGGTCCTATCCAAACGTTATAGCGCTCATTTTCCGTCGCGGCCTATTAAAACCGTCTTAGAAAGAGGTATTGTATTTTAGGCACCACACAATCTTCGTGATTGCGGGGCGCGAAGTTGAAAAAATGACACACAAAGTGTCTGCAACTGATGAGGATTGCAGCTTTGTGCCAAGTCGTTGGAGGAAAACGCTAAGCGCTTTATAGGGATGCGTCTTTCAAAAATGTTTTTATCATTTTCTCTGAATTGATGAAACGCCAGTCATAGCTTTCATAGTCGGCTAGCGGTTTGGCAGCGATGATTTCAGCTTCGGTTTTTCCGGCCTGTTTTAAGGCCAATACGCGTTGCTGGCTGTCTTTTAAAATGGCGATCATCTCTTCAATGTCCTGACGGTTTGAAAGAGGACCATGACCAGGGATGACTTTTGTGTCTGCATCAATTTGTCCGGCATAATATTCCAGATTTGCAATATAACCAGCGACCGTGCCACCACCATCAAGGTCGATATAGGGCCAGCGCCCGGAGAAAAATGTATCGCCGAGATGGATGATATTGGCAGTTTTGAACATTACCACCGCATCGCCATCTGTATGGGCGTTTAAGGGGTGGCTGACAAAGACTTCATGGTCGTTCCAATGAAAGGTAACTTCCTCGGAAAAAGTGATAATGGGCAGGGCTGCGTCAGAGGGTTGCTCATCGCTTTCCAATAGACGCTTTCGGACATTATCATGGGCGACAATCCTTGCGCCGCTATCGGCCATTTGTTCGTTTCCGCCCGTATGGTCGCCATGATAATGGGTGTTGATCACATAAGCGAGGGGCTGGTCGCTACGCTCGGCCACGGCGGCGAGGATTTTTTCTGACATATGGGCGAACTGGTCATCAATCAGGAACGCGCCATCATCACCAACGCTGAGGCCGACATTGCCGCCAGCGCCTTCAATCATATAAATGCCGCTGCCAAGATCGGTGATGGCAAGTTTGGTGTCTTTGTTTTGGGCCATGGCGGTAAGGCCGATGGTTGTGGCGAGGGCAAGGGCGGTGGTGGTGTAGAATAATTTTTTGATCATGGGGTGTCCTTGATGGGGCTGTTATATTTTATGACATTAACCCTTTTTGCGGTGGGAAATAAGTCTTTTCATTGTAAGAGGGTGACAAAGCACAGATTTGTGAGTGTTGAGAGGGCTTTAAGGGTATTTTTGCTTGAATCTGGCATGGCTGTCGCATTATCTTTCATAGCTTGAAATGGATGAAAGCTTTTTTGCCCATCAATTAGAAAGAAACCCGCAAATGACCGAATGGAGCCCAAAAAGCTGGCGCGATAAGCCCGCTAAACATATTCCGGAAGATTATCCGGATGGGGCAGCTTTGGCGGCGGTGGAGCAGGAATTATGTACCCATCCGCCATTGGTGTTTGCCGGGGAAGTGCGTACCCTGCGCCAGCGCTTGGCAGAGGTGGCTGAGGGCAAAGCCTTTTTGCTGCAAGGGGGTGATTGCGCCGAGAGCTTTAAGGAATTTCATCCGGACAATATTCGCGATACTTTTCGGGTTTTGCTGCAAATGGCGGTGGCGCTAACCTTTGGTGCGGCAACGCCAGTGGTCAAGGTTGGGCGCATGGCCGGGCAATTTGCCAAGCCGCGCTCCAGCGCCGTTGAAACCCAAAACGGTGTGACCTTGCCGAGTTATCGTGGCGATAATATTAATGGCATGGCATTTACGCCGGAAGCCCGCCAGCCGGACCCGCAACGGCTTTTAAAAGCCTATGGCCAATCGGCGGCGACCTTGAATCTCATTCGCGCCTTTGCCAAAGGTGGCTATGCGGATTTGCGCAATGTTCATCGCTGGAATCTGGAATTTGTAAAAGATAATCCGCAGGCGGAACAATATCGCGAGATTGCTGATAAAATTTCTGAAGCAATCGAATTTATGGATGCCTGCGGGGTAACCTCGGATTATTCGCGGCCTATGTCGGAAGTGGAGTTTTTTACCTCTCATGAGGCTTTGCTGCTCGGCTATGAGCAGGCAATGACGCGGGTTGATTCGACCTCGGGCCAATTTTATGACACATCGGCGCATCTTGTATGGATTGGTGACCGGACCCGCCAGCCCGATGGGGCCCATGTGGAATTTTGTCGCGGTATTGAAAACCCTATCGGCCTTAAATGCGGGCCATCGCTGGAACCGGATGAATTATTGCGCCTGCTGGATATTTTAAACCCGCAAAATATTGCCGGGCGGATTGTGCTTATCTCGCGCTTTGGGGCCGAGAAAATAGGCTCAGGTCTGCCGCGTCTTGTCTCGGCGGTGACCCGCGAACAGCGGGCCGTTGTCTGGTCGTCGGATCCCATGCATGGCAATACGGTCAAAGCCGCCAATGGCTATAAAACCCGTGGCTTTGATAATATTCTGCGCGAAGTGCAAAGTTTCTTTGAGATTTGCCGGGCCGAGGGTGCGCATCCGGGCGGGGTGCATTTTGAAATGACCGGCCAGCAGGTGACCGAATGTTTGGGCGGAGCGCAGGCGATTTGTGAAGATGATCTATCCTCGCGCTATCACACCCATTGCGATCCGCGTCTTAATGCCAGCCAGGCGCTGGAACTGGCCTTTCGTTTGGCCGAAGGTTTGCGGGCTGATCGGGCCAAAAAAGCCGCCAGTGCCGCCGCCTAGATTTTCGTAACACCCTGAAACATGAGTTTACGCTATCGGGTCCTTTGTCGATTGCTTAAGGCGAGGGGGATTCATATTGTGCGCTGCGCAAGCTGGGCGAACGCCCTGTAAAATAAACAATAAAGGGTATTTTTAATGGTGTTACGGGCTGGAGTTGCAGGGGCCGGTGTTTTTGGTGGCTATCATGCACAAAAATACACTGAAAGTGTGAAAGCTGATTTGCGAGGCATTTATGACCTTGATGGCGAGCGCGCAAAGGCCGGGGCCGAAAAGCAGAACTGCAAAAATTTTACCGATTATGATGATTTTCTCGATGCGATTGATGTTCTGACCATTGCCACGCCGGCCTCGACCCATGGGGAGTTGGCGCGCCGCGCTTTGCAGGCGGGCAAGCATGTGTTGGTGGAAAAACCCATCGCCCTTGACCTTGAAACGGCCGATGAATTGATCGCTTTGGCGGCGGACAACAAGCTGACCCTGCAGGTTGGCCATCAGGAGCGCTATGTATTTGAGGCCTTTGGCCTGCTGGATCGCCCGTTTAAGCCAAAGCGTATTGAATCGCGCCGCCTTAACAGATTTTCCGGTCGCTGCATGGATGTCTCTGTGGTTTATGATTTGATGATTCATGATCTTGATCTGATTGTGCAATTACTGGATGCGGAGCCGTGCGAGACCATTGCCAGTGCTGAGTTTGTTCATGGAGACCATTCTGACCATACCGAAACATTATTGCGTTTTGCGGAAGGGGAGGCGCGGCTGGCGGCAAGCCGGATTGTTGATGATCCCGTGCGCGATATTCGCCTTGTTTATGAAGATGGCGAAGTGCATCTTGATTTTCTGACCCGCAAAGTGACCAACACCACGCCAACGCCACTGGCCCGTGATTTTGAGCAGGGCGATGATGCGCCCCATGCGTTTCGCGATCCGCTCGGCTTTGGCACGGAGCAATTTTTGCAGGCGGCAAAAACCGGAAACCCCCCCATCGTTACAGGCGGCCATGGACGGCGCGCTTTGCAGATGGCCTTGGAAATTGAGCGCGCCGCCGGACAAATTTAAAGTTTTGGAGTTTTGCTGACATGAATGGTGTTTCTAATCTGGCCCTTGAGCGCGAAAGCCGCGTTGGCACAATTGCTTTTATTGATTTGAAGGCGCAGCAGAAGCTGATCCGCGACAAGGTGGAAAAACGTCTGATCGCCGTGTTGGATCATGGGCGTTATATTGCCGGACCGGAAATTGACGAGTTGGAAGAGAAGCTGGCGGAAAAAACCGGCGCCAAAAAGGCAATTGCCTGCGCTTCGGGTACGGATGCGCTGATCATTCCGCTAATGGCCATGGGTATTGGCGCAGGCGATGCGGTGTTCCTTCCCGCCTTTACCTATAATGCCAGCGCCAATGCGGTGCTGATCGCCGGAGCGACACCGGTATTTGTGGATATTGATCGCGAAACTTTCAATCTTAGCGTTGACCATCTGGCGGAACGCATGGCTGAAGTGGCGCGCGAGGGGAAGCTCAATATCAAAGCGATTATGCCGGTTGATCTGTTTGGCACCCCGGCTGATTATCCACATATTGCAAAGCTTGCTGAAAAATATGGCGCAACAATAATCGCCGATGGCGCGCAAAGTTTTGGCGGCAGGCAGGACGGCAAATGGGTGGGCGCGCTTGCCCCTGTGACGGCTACCAGTTTCTTTCCGGGCAAGGCGCTTGGGGCCTATGGGGATGCCGGAGCGATCTTGTTGAACGAGGAGGCCATGCTGGAGCCATGCGCGTCTATTCGCTGGCATGGCACGGATGCCAAAAAACAAAATTCTATCCGTGTGGGGATGAATGGCCGGTTGGATACATTCCAGGCGGCGGTGCTGCTGGAAAAGCTCGCCATCTTTTATGATGAGCTGGAAGCACGCAAGAAAATTGCCAAAATTTACAACGAGCGCCTTGGTAAATTGGCCGCCCCGCAAAAAATGATAGCGAATACCGAAAGTGGCTATGGCTATTATACGCTGGCAACAGAAAATCGTGATACCATTCGTGAGGCCATGAACAAGGTCGGTGTGCCAACGGCAATCTATTATATGACGCCTTTGCATAAAATGCCTGCTTTTGCAGATTATGCACCGGCCCAAGGTCTGCCGGGTTGCGAATGGGCGGCAGAGCGGGTCTTGTCCCTGCCCATGCACCCTTATCTTGGGGAGGATCAGGCGCATTTCATCTGTGAAGTGTTTGAGGCTGCGGTCAAAGAGATGGCTTAAGTAGGGCTAATCGCGGTTGAAAGCAGGGGGGAACTTTCCCATAACATAGGATGTGCAACCCATGCACTTTATGATAGGGGGCGCTTTGCGTGACTACAAATGCGAAATTCTGCCGTATTCTGGCAACCTTGGGTCCGGCCAGTGATGCTGAGGACCGGATGCTTTCGCTCTTAAAGGCCGGGGTTAATGCGTTTCGCATCAATTTCAGTCATGGCAATCATGAAGACCATCAAAAACGCTTTGAGACCGTGCGCAGGGCGGAAAAGCGCTTTGGCGCGCCGGTGCCAATACTGGCCGATCTGCAGGGGCCAAAAATTCGTATTGGGGCGCTGAAAGGCGGCAAACAGACCCTTGCCTTTAATGACAATCTCCGGCTTGTTCTTGGCAGTGAGGCTGATGAAGATGGCGTCCTGCCGATCCCCCATCAAGAGCTGTTCGATGTCTTGAAATCCGGCGATATGATTATGCTGGACGATGGCATGATGCGCCTGAAGATTGAAGAGAATGACGGCAAACAGGCGATAGCCCGGGTTCTGGTGCCGGGGATTTTGACCGACCGCAAGGGGATTAATATTCCCGGAAGGCGTTTGCCCATCTCGGCTTTGACGCAAAAAGACCGGGAGGATCTTGATTTTGCTTTGACGCAAGGGGCGGATTATATCGCCCTTAGTTTTGTCCAATGCGCCGATGATGTGCGCGAAGCGAAAAAGCTGGTTTTGGGGCGGGCGAAACTGGTGGCGAAAATTGAAAAACCGGCCGCCCTTGATGAGATTGAAGATATTATTGCTTTGGCTGATGTCATCATGGTGGCGCGCGGAGATTTGGGCGTTGAACTGCCGTTGGAGCAAGTACCGGTGCAGCAAAACCGGATTTTGCGCATTGCCCGTTCGGCGGGCAAACCGGTTATCGTGGCAACGCAAATGCTGCAATCCATGATCGATTCACCTATTCCGACCCGGGCTGAAGCGTCTGATATTGCTACCGCCGTTTATCGCGGCACTGATTGTGTGATGCTGTCGGCAGAAACAGCCATGGGCCGTCATCCTGAAACCGTGGTCGCGATTATGTCGCGGATTATTCAGGAGGTAGAACGCGATGAATTTTTCTGGCAGGAAGTGCATGGACAGGCGGGCGACCCGGAACCCCATTCGGCTGAAGCGATTGCTGTTGCCACCCGTCACACGATTGATTTGCTAAATTGTCGCGGCATTATTGCCAATACCAAATCCGGCAGCACGGCTTTGGCCATGGCGCGCGAGCGGCCCCGCGCGCGCATATTGGCAATAACCCCCCATATTGAAACAGCGCGCCAATTGGCGATGGTGTGGGGGGTAACGCCGATTGTCACGCCGGATTTTGAGGCGCTGGAAGATGTGATTCAAGCCGTGCCGAATTTTTTGCGTGAGCATCTTGATATGAAAAAAGGCGATCGCGCTATTATTACGGCGGGCGTGCCTATGGGCGTTTCGGGCACTACCAACACCATGCAAATTCTAACTCTTGAAGACTGATATGAGCAAGACCTGCATCATTATTGGCGCGAGCCATGGGGGGGCGCAAGCGGCTTTGTCTTTGCGGCAGATGGGCTGGGGGGGAGAAATTATTCTCATC
>WFQB01000282.1 GCA_015487305.1 Parvularculaceae bacterium
CAATCCATTTTATCCTTATAGGGATAATTACTGGATGCCATCGCCGCATCTTTCACCCAATCGGGTAATTTGGGATCATCAAGGTCAAAGACGCGCTCTTCACCGGACACCGAAATCGTCACCGGCTCAAATTTCATATCACCACTCTTCATTCTTATGCCCCTGACCCACCTTGGCAATATCACCTTTTTCAATGACGGAAACGGAATTTAGCAAAATCATTTCTGTTGGAAATTCTTCAAACTGATCTTTCTCAACGGTCTCTACAGCCCCGATAGCATCGGCCACATCCATGCCGCTAACAACCTCACCAAAAACCGTATAGCCCCAATTTTCCGGCAACATTTTATTGCGAAAATTGAGGTGCTCATTATCAATGAGATTGATAAAAAACTGGCTATGGGCGCTATGAGGGTCTGTTTGACGGGCCATGGCAATTGTGCCGCGCATATTTTTTAAGCCATTATCGGCTTCGCTTTGAATGGCATCATGTCTGGCGCGGGAAAATAAATATTTATTATAGCCCCCCGATTGAATTAGCACTCCCGGCACCACCCGGTGAAACACCATGCCATTATAATAGCCTTCTCTTGTATAGGTAAGAAAGTTCTCAACTGTTATCGGCGCTTTGGTTTTATTCAGCGCAATATCAATATCGCCCTTACTGGTCTCAAGGCGCACATAAATAATTTCATCTTGCGCCAATGCCAGTGATGGCAGGGCAAGAAAAACCGCCGCGATAAAACTTGCAAATATTTTCTTCATCATCTCCCCTCATGCCCCGCTTTGGCGCATATCATTCAAATGATTAAGCAATCTATTGGTTGACGCATCATGCTTGCTGACTTTGGGTTTTGCCTCTCCTGAAACACTTAGTTCCGGCAATATAGCGCCCGCCATCTGCTTGCCAAGCTCCACCCCCCATTGGTCGAAGGAATTGATCTGCCAAATCACCCCTTGGGTAAAAATCTTATGCTCATAAAGGGCAATCAGCGCGCCTAAACTTTGCGGGGTCAGCTTCTCGAAAATGATTGCATTGCTGGGACGATTGCCTGGAAACACCCGATGCGGGGCGATTGTTTCAATGTCACCATCAGACGCCCCCGCCCGTTTCATCTCTGCCTTCACTTCAGCCAAACTCTTACCCTGCATCAGCGCCTGAGGCTGGGCAAGAAAATTGGCCAGTAATTTGGCATGATGATCGCCCATTTCATAATGGGATCGGGCCGGGGCAATGAAATCAGCCGAGATGATATCCGTTCCCTGATGCAACATTTGATAAAAGGCATGTTGGCCATTAGTGCCCGGCTCGCCAAAAATAACCGGACAGGTCTCGCCGGTAACATTCGTGCCATCCAGCTTTACGGACTTGCCATTTGATTCCATTTCCGCCTGCTGCAAAAAAGCAGGAAAGCGATGCAGGCCCTGATCATAGGGCAACACCGCATGAGCGCTCATCCCTAATATATTCCGGTTCCAGATAGCGATAAGCGCCAGCAATATGGGCAGATTATCTTCCATGGGTGCTTGTTGGAAATGGCGGTCCATTTCATGAGCACCCA
Source organism: Parvularculaceae bacterium (assembly GCA_015487305.1). GTDB lineage: Bacteria > Pseudomonadota > Alphaproteobacteria > Caulobacterales > Parvularculaceae > S012-90. The sequence continues at coordinate 1,563 of WFQB01000282.1, forward strand.
TCAGCAATTTCTCAAAATTATCATAGCCAACAGTGAGCGCAATCGACAGACCAATGGCTGACCACAAGGAATAACGCCCGCCGACCCAATCCCAGAACTGAAACATATTATCCCCATCAATTCCAAATTCTGAAACCGCTTGGCTATTGGTGGAGAGCGCCACAAAATGCCGGGCAATATCGGCTTTGCTGCGGCCTTGCGCCAAAAACCATTGCCGGGCGCTTTGCGCGTTGGTCATGGTTTCCTGCGTGGTAAATGTCTTGGAAGCAATAAGAAACAAGGTTGTTTCAGGGTCAATCTGTTGCAACACGCCAGCCAAATCGGCACCATCAACATTGGACACAAAAAATACCCGCTGACCTTGAAGCCAATAGGGCTTTAGGGCTTCACACACCATGGCTGGCCCAAGGTCCGAGCCGCCAATACCGATATTAACAATCGTCGTCAGCTTTTTACCGCTTGCCCCCAGCCTTTTGCCACTGTGAATATCCGCGCAAAAGCTTTTCATCTTGGCCCGCTCTGCCAAGACCAAAGGCATCACATCTTTGCCATCGACTTTATATAGTCCCTCGCGATGGTCACGCAGGGCCATATGCAAAACGGCGCGATCTTCTGTGGTGTTTATTTTTTCCCCAGCAAAAAGCGCCGCGCGTTTTTGTTCCAAGCCCGCCGCCTTTGCCAAAGCCAACAGATGGGTCATGGTTTCCGGCAGGATGCGGTTTTTGGAAAAATCAAGCGCCAGCCCCGCCCCCTCACGCCAAAATTTCTGGGCGCGGTCAGGGTCTTTGGCAAACAGATCGCGCATATGCAGCGATGCCATTTCAGCGCCGTGGGTTTGCAAGACTTGCCAGCTTTTTTCTATCGCAAAATCGTTCACTAAACTTCCCCTTTAACCAGCGCGCAAGTCTGCCCTTATTTGCTTATCACTCAAAGCGCCGCAAAGGTCTTTTTCATTAAATCAATCGACAATATTTGCGGCAGAATTTGCGGCTCCTTAGCCCCCGGGGCGTAATAGACATAAAGCGGCACACCAGAGCGGCCATAGGATTCAAGCGCTCTGGTAATTTCAGGATCATAGGAGGTCCAGTCCGCCACCAGAAATGCAACGCCTTTATCTTCAAACAATTGGACAATTTCACGGCGGTTTAACACCGTCACCTCATTGACCTGACAGGTGACACACCATTTGGCGGTAAAATCGATAAAAACCGGCACGCCCGCTTCACGCAATTCACTGACCTTTTCCTGCGACCATGGGGTTTTAACGGAAAACTCCGAATCTGTTGCCTGCCCGATCTCAGCGCTTGCGCCTCTTGCCATCATTGGCTGGGTTTTAACCTGAACCGCGCCCCACAAGGAAAGCCCCATGGTAATCGCCGCCAGCACCAGCCAGAGCCTGCCGCCACCGCGCTGGCTTTTGCCATAGGACCAAGCGGCCATCGCCGCCAATACCAAAGCGCTCCCAAGCAGCACAACCGCATCTTCGCCTGCCTGCCCGATAATAACCCAGGCGAGCCAGATCAGTGTCGCAAACATGGCAAAAGACAGGAATTGCTTGAAGCTTTGCATCCACGGCCCGGGACGCGGCAATAATTTCGCAAGCCCCGGCATGAGCGACAACAACAGATAAGGCAGCGCTAACCCCAGCCCCATAACAAGGAAAACCGCAAGCCCCATGAGCGGCGCGGTTGAAGCACTAAGCGCATACCCCACTGGCAGGCCCAGCAATGGCCCGATGCACGGCGCTGCCACCGCCACTACCAACAGACCGGTAAAGAATGAGCCCTTATTGCCGCCTTTGCTCGCCAGCCCTGCGCCAACCCCTTGCAGAGATGTTCCGATTTCAAACAGCCCTGCCAGATTCAAGCCGATAAGAAAAATAATCAGGGCAAAGATCATATTGGCCATAGGCGATTGCAATTGAAACCCCCAGCCAAGTTCTGCCCCGCCCGCGCGCAAGATAAGCAGTAATCCGGCAATCGCCGCAAAGGCCACCAAAATACCGCCCGTATAAATCAGGCCATGGCGGCGCAATGTGGCAGCGCCCGCCTCGGCAGATTTGGCAAGGCTTGCGGCCTTGATAAAAATGACCGGAAACACACAAGGCATGACATTAAGAATGACCCCGCCAAAAAAGGCCAGCAGAAGAATACTCCACAGGGCCAACCCGCCAAATTTGACCGAAGCTTTTTCGCTCGCGCTATTTTCCGGCGCGGGCAAGGGCGCCAATTCAGGCGCCGGGCCGGGCTTGGCCACAAGCTGCACCGCTTTTCCCGATGCCATCTGCAATACACCGCTTACCGGCTCTGTTGAGGTCGCATCAAAATCAAACCCCGGTTTGAACTGCAAAACCGGATCGCCGCCTATTGTCCGGCGGAAAATTTGCGGCGCTGACGGCTCCACAAGATTGATTGCTTCCACAAAGAAATAAAGCTGATCGCCAACCCGTTGATCTTTAATATGCAGGCCGGGCTTGCCATCCTCTATAAACCACACCGCTTCAAAATCTGCTGGCGCGGGCATAGCCGCACGCACGTCACGAAAGCGCATTGCCCATTTACTGTTCTTCGCCCCCGGCCCATCGCTTACCGGCAAGGTCAGATCAAATTCGGCAAATTCCGGCACGCAAATAAGCTCGCAAATCAGCCAATCGGCTTTGACTTTAATCGCGACCATTTCGCCCGGTGTGATATTCTCCGGCGCGGTAATATCAATCAGAAACCCGGCGCGATCCTTGAAGCCGTAATTTACAAAAATATCGACCGGAATAAGTTCCGGCACCGGATAGGCAGGCTCACCCGCCACAAACCCTTCCGGCAGGGTCCATGCCAGCGCCAAAGGCAGGCCGCTATCGCCGGGATTTTTCCAATAGACATGCCAGCCCTTTTTCATTTTCTGGTCGAGCAGGAAGGTTACTGTCTCGCCGGGGGCGATAGAGGTTTTCTCTGCGATCAACTGGCTTACCGCATAATCGGTTTGCACGGAGGCAGACTCTTGCGCAGCCGCCATAGAAAGCCATGGCACTATCAAAGCAATGATAAAAGATAAGATGGTTTTTTTCATTAAGCGTTATCAGCCTTTAGGGGGCAGCCTTCATGGAATGAATTTTTGATATTCCTACAGGATAAAAGGGAAATTTGCGCGGGTTTGAAAGGATTTCGCGCGAATGTGAAGGCGCGCCTTTTCAGGATCGCGCCCCATAGCGCATTTTAGCCAGAGTTTTGAGAAACCCGGCGGGGGAGATATTTTTATCGCGAATTTTAGCTTTAAATTTTTCAAACTGCATGATGTTTTCAATGCGGCTATCAAGAAAATCCCATGTCTTCTGATAAGGCTCTTCTTCACCATCGCCTTCATCGGTAAACCAAGTGCCAAGGGTCGAAAGATAGACCGCCGACAGGCTGGTGCGCTTGGTGTAGAAATTAAAGTCGGTGGATTTATCCCCCAATGCCCGCCAGATGGCGTCAGCCGTATCCCACACAAGGCGCGCGCCCAAACCCCCGTAAATCGGCAGAGCCAAGGTCGCACTGGCCCGCCTTGCGGCCTCGCGATGGGGGGCAAGGGCTTCTATCCTTGTCTTCACCAAAAACCGCACCTTATCACGAATACGTTGCGGAGCAGGATCAGCCTCACGATATTTTTCAACCATGATCTCATCTTCGGCCCATGACCAAAAGGTCAGCACATCACTAATGCCCTTGGGGAACAGAATCGCCAGAAAAGTGGCAGCACCAGCCTTGTCGGCGGCCCGTTCCAGCATTGCCCCGGTCCAGCCATCAAAAACGGCATCTTCCAGACAGGACGCCAGCACTTTATGGCGCAGATCTTCCAGATTCGGCCCCTTGTCTGAATTTTCTTTAGAATCAGTGCCTTGTGCCTTTTTGGAGTTAGGTTTTTCGTTTTTGACCATGATCTTTTTTAAGCCTTTTAAAACCAGCCCTAAAGGCCGATAAATTATTTTGCCCCATCATAGCCGGATTGGTGGACAAGGCCATCATCCTTTGCTAGGGAACGCGCCTTCGCGGGAATCTTTTTATTTACCCGCTCCCGTCTTCAATTTGGGTGTTTCGGGCCGGTTTTACCAGTTGAGGCACCCTTTCGGTTTGCAATTTTTAAGGAGGCCAAGGCCTTGGTTAATATCGTCGTTCGCGAGAATAATGTGGAACAGGCCCTGCGCGCCCTGAAGAAGAAAATGCAGCGCGAAGGCACTTTCCGTGAAATGAAGCGTCGGAAATTCTACGAAAAGCCGTCAGAAAAGCGCGCCCGCCAAAAGGCTGAGGCTGTGCGCCGCGCCCGCAAACTGCACCGCAAACGCATGCAGCGCGACGGCCTGATCTAGGGTCAGGACCCATATACAGGTTTCGCCCAACTTAACGGGCAGAAAAAGGGTGCAGACCCTAAGGCATCGGAGGCTTCCGGTGCCTTTTATTTTGGACCGAATATGGCAGGGCAAACCTAATAATTGCATATATCGCAATAATTACTTGTTAATACTCCACTTTATTGCCGTTACGATAATTCTTATCTTTGGGATCGATACCAGAGCATTTCCCGAAAAGTGGGAACCGATTTTCGGATGAGAAGTGCGACAAAGCAAAGAATTAGAGCATTTTCCTGATTCCGATAAAAGTGGAAATGCTCTAACCCGGAGTTTTCTTATGTCCCTTTCTGCTGCCAGCCTCATTCCCGCAACCGCTATGAAAACCCGCCTCGCCAATGAGCGCGGGGCCGCCGATTTTGGCTGGCTGAAGGCCCGGCACTCATTCAGCTTTGGGGAATATCATGATCCGCGCTTTATGGGCTTTGGCCCCTTGCGGGTTATCAATGAGGACCACATAGCACCCGGCAAGGGTTTTCCCATGCATCCCCACCGCCATATGGAGATATTCACCTATGTGCTTAAAGGGGCGATTGCCCATGAAGATGATTTTGGTAATCGTGGCGAAGTAAAAGCTGGCGGGGTGCAATATATGTCCGCCGGCAAGGGTGTGCGCCATTCAGAATTCAACCCCTCGCCCGACAATCCTTTGCACCTCTTGCAAATCTGGCTCCTGCCTACACAAGAAGGAACCGCGCCCGATTATGACAGCCGGGTTTTACCCGATGCGGATAGAGATGGTCGCTTGCATTTGTTTCTATCGCCCGATGGTCGCGGCGATTCTATCCCCTGGCTTGCCAATGCTGATGCTTACAGTGCGAAACTGTCTGGCGATCAAATGATTGAGTTTGAGCTATCGCCTTCATCTGACAAGGCTCAAGGCTATATCCAAATGGCCCGTGGGGAGATGGAAGTGAACGGTGTCACCCTCAATCAGGGCGATGGGCTGGCGATAGAGCGTTTCCAGGATAAGTGGGCACCGGTTATCCGTCCGGAAACGCGACAAAACAAAAATGCAAAACAAAGCGGCGGGTTGTGCTTTAGCCATGGCAAGAGCGCAGAGTTTATCCTGTTTGATTTTAGCGGGTGAGTGGCAGGGCTTTTTTTGCAACGCCTTTGAATTTCAGATTGATGACAAGAAATCGCTGCTGGATTCCTCCTCCGTGAAACGGGGGAAGAATCTCGCGGCAGTTTTCATTGACACACCATCAATTACCCCATGGCTTTGATAATATCTTCGCACATCTTCTTGGCATCACCGAACAACATCATGGTGTTGTCGCGGAAGAATAATTCGTTTTGCACCCCCGCATAGCCTGCCGCCATGCCGCGCTTTACGAATAAAACCGTGCCGGCTTTTTCTACATCCAATATCGGCATGCCATAAATCGCCGATGATTTATCGGTTTTGGCCGCCGGGTTGGTGACATCATTGGCACCAATCACAAACGCCACATCGGCGGTGGGGAACTCGGCATTGATATCCTCAAGCTCGAACACTTCATCATAGGGAACATTGGCTTCAGCCAGTAGCACATTCATATGGCCCGGCATCCGCCCGGCGACGGGGTGTATGGCATATTTCACCTCGACCCCTTCTTCTTTCAACAGGTTCGCCATTTCGCGCAAAGCATGCTGCGCCTGCGCCACCGCCATGCCATAGCCGGGCACAATGATGACCTTGCCGGCATTTTTCATAATGAAGGCCGCATCATCGGCAGAACCCCGTTTGACCGGACGCTCTTCAACCGCGCCCCCCGCTGCTTCATCCTCGCCGCCAAAGCCGCCGAGAATAACGCTGATGAAAGAGCGGTTCATGGCTTTGCACATAATGTAGGAAAGTATTGCCCCCGAAGAGCCAACCAAAGCGCCGGTGATGATGAGCGCCATATTGTGCAGGGTAAAACCAATGCCCGCCGCCGCCCAGCCGGAATAGGAATTGAGCATCG
>WFQB01000283.1 GCA_015487305.1 Parvularculaceae bacterium
CATCCACATGTTTAATCTCGACATTGGAGACCTTAATCCCCCAAGCTTCGGTTTGTTGGTCGAGAATAGCCTGAATATCGGCGTTTAGTTTGTCCCGCGATTGCAGCATTTCATCGAGATCATGCTTGCCCAGAACCGAGCGCAGGGTTGTTTGCGCTAGCTGGCTGGTGGCGGCCATGTAATTTTCAACCTGAACAACCGAACGCACCGCATCGACAACACGATAGTAAATAACGGCATTGACCTTAACCGAGACATTGTCTCTGGAAATCACATCCTGTGTTGGCACATCATGAACGAGGGTACGCATGTCAATTTTGCGAATTTGCTGGATCATCGGGATCAGGATGATGAGGCCCGGTCCGGCGGCTTTGCGGCCAACCCGGCCAAGGGTGAAAATAACCCCGCGTTCATATTCGCGTAAAATCTTGAAAATAGAAGTTAGCAGGAAGGCGCCAAACCCTAAGGCGGCAAGAATAAAACCGATGCTCATAAAAATCTCCGTTGGTTCGTTTTAAGGTGTCAGGCGCCAGATCGTGACCTAGGCCGGTTTTTGTTTATTGCCTGTAATAAAGCGAGAAAGCGTGGCCCCACCGTCCATGGTTTTGACCACAAGGACAAGGCCTTCAATATCGACAACGCGAATGCGGTCGCCTTTCTTCAAGGGTTTATTGGCGCGGGCCTTCCAGCGCTCGCCTTCAATGATAACATGGCCGGTGCCGCTGGCTTCATCCCATTCATCCACTACGCCTTCTTTTTTGCGAATGGCTTCTGCGCCAATCAGCAGGCCGTGGCTGCGCGATTGCACCACCGCATAAAGGATGAATGCTAAAAACGCGCCGCCTATGGCCATGATAGTACCAATAAGCGCAGGCGAGACACGATAGGCGTCCGGGTAGAGGAAATAGAGACCGGCCCCAAACACCGCTAGCCCCGAAACACCAATGACGCCAAAGCTCGGCGTATAAGCTTCCAATATGACCATGACGATACCGACCCCCATCAAGGCAAGGGCGAGGCCGCTATAGGGCAGGACAGAAAAAGAATAAAGCGCCAGCAATAGGCAGATAATGCCGAACATGCCGGGGAAGATGGAGCCGGGATTCCATATCTCGGCAATAAGGCCGGTGGTGCCGAGGGTTAGCAAAATTGCCGCCACATTGGGGTCAGCAAAAAAGCCAAGAATGCGCTCCCACAATGCCGGTTCGATTTTATTGATGACCACATCATCGCTTTTGATGATGACGGTGCCGGCAGCGGTTTTTACCTCCATGCCGTCTATTTGGGCGAGCAGATCGTCGAGATCTTCTGCGATGAGGTCAATGACTTTTAACGCCAGCGCCTCATTGGCGGAAATACTAACCGCATCGCGCACGGCCTCTTCTGCCCAATCGCCATTGCGGCCGCGTTTTTCGGCAAGAGAGCGAATATAGGCAACCGCATCATTAATGACTTTTTTACGCATGGCATTGTCATTGGACAGGGCTGGGGTAGGGGTGGAACTTTCTTCTTTTTCTGATGCCGGTATTGTTTCTTCGCTTAAGGGGGTTGCGTTTTCATCGGCTTTTTCTCCGCTGGTGCTAGCGTCTTCGTCAGGCGCTTCTCCATTATCGGGGGCGTCGAAAAAATCGCCGGGGGAGAATTTTTCTTCGTTCTCATCACCGCCGCCGCCCATTTCTATGGGTGTGGCTGCGCCGGTATTAGTGGCCGGGGCCATGGCAGAAACATGCGCGGAATACATGATGTAAAGTCCAGCGCTGGCTGAGCGCGAGCCTTGCGGGGAGACATAGGTGATGACCGGAGTTTTGGAGGCGAGAATGGCTTTGATGATATCTTTCATTGAGGTCATCAACCCGCCCGGTGTGTCGATCTCAATGATTGTCAGGCGGGCATTGGCCAGTGATGCGTTTTCAATTTCCCGCACAAGATAGTCGGCACTGGCCGGGGTTACCGGGCCATCAAGGGTGAGCAATATGGCATCGCGGCTAAAAGAAGGTTGGGCGATTAAAGGCTGGACGATAGAGGCAAGCAGGCTGAGGAGGCCAAGCGCGAGAAAAGCGATACTTATCCGTCTTCCCAGTTTGTGACCTTTTTGTCTTAATGTCCGTATCATAAATGGCAGCTCCCCTGATAGGCGTGCGATAATAGCATCCACGCCGAACGCCCTCTCAAGGTAAGGGTTTTTGGCCAAAATTCAATGGCTAGGCCTGCTTCTTCTTATCGCCGGGTGATATGGCTGCCCTTGCGACAACCTGCTTATAGCCTTGTTTTCTTTAGTATTATTTCTGCGACCAGTGGCGTTGTCATGCTGGCTTTTGGGGTCTCTTCGAGAGCTTTATAGGCGCTTTTAAAATCATTGGCTTGTTTGTGGGTCAGCACTTTTCGGCTGGCTAATGTTTGCGCATGGGGCAGAAGGAAGGCCTTTGGCCATTGCCAGGCAAAATCTGTTGGAGTGATTACGCGAAAATGGGGCGTTAAAGAAACCAGTTGCAGCCCGTGATTTGTTATCGCCGGGAGAAGCAATTTTGCTGCATCTATCTCGCCGATTTTGCGCCAGTCTGCGATCATTTTTTCTTTTACCCTAGAAAGCCGCTTATCATCGGGCATGAATTGCATGGCGCCCCAATCATAATATTCAAAAATAATCATCCGCCCGCCGGGCTTTAGGGCTCTCGTTAATTTAGCCAAAGCCGCAATCGGGTCGCTAAGAAAGGCAAACACCCAGCGGACAAAAATAAAATCATATTCGCTGTCAGGCAAAGGGTCTTGCTCAATATCGGCTTGCAGGGGCATGATTTGGGTAAGGCCTCTTTGGTCAATGGTTTGGGTGAGGGCTTCGATATAATGGGTGGAGCGCTCGAGCGCGGTTATACTGCCTTGTGGGCCGACAATTTCTGCCAGATCGAAGCTGACAAAGCCGGGGCCAGCGCCGCAATCAAGAACCTTTTGGCCGCGGGTGAGGCCAGCGGCTTCCAGACTTGCCAGAAGGTTAGGCCGCCAGACCGCATGTTGTAGGGCAAGGCGGGCGATTTCCTTGTCATCATTGCCGAGATAATAGCTTGTAGTCTGGGTCATAATGATCTGCTTTTGCGGGTCTTTTGGGTATCATTCCATCGGATTCTTGCTGATTTATCCGCTTTTGATGGCCCACCAGTGGGTTTCCTTTGTTGGCGATGACGGTTTTTGCGGCTAACATGGGGGGCAATGGGGAAAATGCCTGCTTTTGGGCATGGGACAATCTTGGGAGTTAAGGGCGGATGACCTCGGAAGTTGTGTTGATGAACCGGCAGGCAGTGGCCATGGCAGCCGATAGTGCTGTGACCATTTCTGGTGCCAATTATCTAAAAACCTATCAATCGGTGGATAAGCTGTTCCCGCTGGTGGATGGGCAGCCGGTTGCGGTGATGATCTATAATAATGCCGAGATCATGTCGACGCCATGGGAAACGGTTATCTCGCTTTATCGCGAGCAATCCGGGGGCAAGTCGTTTGATCATTTGCAGGATTATGCCACGGATTTCATGAATTTTATTTCCGGCAATCCTGATTTGTTTCCGGCAGACCATCAGGATACGGAGTTTTTTAAACATATCGCGGTGGTGTTTACGATTATCGCACAGGATTTTGATATGCAGGTGCAGCATTTCAAAGGCGGTAAATTGCGTGAGCATGTCTCTTCCATTTTCCAATTTGTGGTCGAGCAATTGGAGCGCGATTATTTATATAATCTTGATGATAGCCCGCGCTCGGATCTTGATTGCTTCCCGCAGGGCATGGCCGAGCAGGTGCGCCGCCGTTACAAAGAAGAAATTGATGAGCTGATCGACAGCCTCATTGGGTCTTTGAAGCAGGAATATTCGGGGCTTTCAGTGACGCCGGAGACCAAGCAGAAATTACGCGATATTGCCGTTTATGCAGTTACCCGAGATGCGTTTTTCGAGCATTATACGGGGGTTGTTTTTTCCGGCTTTGGCAGGCTCGATAAATTCCCGTCCATGCGTTCCTATCTGACCTCTTCGGTGGTGCTGGGCTTGCTGAAATATCGCAATGATCGCTCGGCTGATATGCAGGCTGATAGCGGCCCCGTGGTGCAGCCTTTTGCGCAAGACCGGATGATCCGTACCTTCCTGACAGGCATGGACCAATATTTGCGCATGTTTATGTTTGGGGAGACTTTGAAACTGACCACCGGTCTCGTCAATGATGTGATTGGCAAAGCGCCGGGATTGACCGATGAACAGCGCGAGCATCTCTATCAGGATTATTCGCAAAATAATCTTGGCTTTGCCTTGCGTGAATTTTTCCGCTCCATCGATCATTATCAGCATGTGGTTCATACCATGCCAATCTATCGGGCCATTCAGACCTTGCCGAAAAAAGAATTGGGCGAAACTGCCGCCTCTCTTATTAAGCTTAATTCTTTCCAGCAAAAAGTTATGCACTCGATTGAAACCGTGGGCGGGCCGATTGATGTGGCGGTCATTACCCGCAATGGCGGCCTTGAGTGGAAAAAAGAAAAACCGGAGTTCTAATCATGACAGATCGTTTAAAAGAGATTTGGGGTCGGTTTGAAAAGACAACGCGGCGTACTTTAACCAGCACCAATGTTGATAATATTCCCCGGCCCGTGGTGGAAGAAATGCGCCGCTCCAATGAGCTGGGGCGGCCTTCTTCGGAAATGACAGCAGACATGCCCGAAGAATTGACCCCGCCAGCCAAGCAGGCTTTTGCGGCTTTGCGCACAAGATTGGCCGGGTTTGACGATAAGGGCCGACCAGAGCGCAAAAAACGTGCGCCGCAGGAATTTGTCGATGAGGCAGACGCGCCCATGGAACAGATGATGATTGACCTCAAAGCCACCGAGCAACGGGTGATGCGTCGCGAGCTTGATTATAAAAGCTGGTATAAAGCGCAAGAAGAAGCCCGCCAGCGCAAGCCGCGTAAGAAATTCCTCGGGATATTTTAAAATCCGTTTTTTGTTCTATTCTGTCGCTGTTATTGGAACAATCACCGCTGTGCCGGGCTTGCGCTTGTCAGCCCCACCCTGCCATTGGCCATCTTTGCGCATGAAGCCATAAACCCCGCTGGTCATTTCGGCCGGTTTTACAACATGGCCCATCATGCCGATAAGGTCGGCTGTTTCATGGGGGAATTTATGGACCTCAATCATGGCGTCCCCATAGGGGGCGCCGATATTGGTCATATCAATAGCTGCTTGCAAATCCATATCCCAATCAATCACCCCAATCAGGGTTTTGGCCACATAGGTGATGATGCGTGAGCCACCGGGGGAGCCAAAGGCCATGACCACATCGCCATTTTCATCAAAGACAATGATCGGGGTCATGGATGAGCGCGGGCGTTTGCCCGGGGCAACGGCATTGGCGACAGCTTTGCCGTTTCTTTCCGGCACAAAGGAAAAGTCCGTAAGCTGATTATTTAGAATAAAACCGGAGGCCATGATATGAGCGCCGAAAATAAACTCAACCGTAGTGGTCATGGATACGACCATGCCATCGGCGTCAATAATGGTAAAATGGCTGGTGGAGATATAATCCGGTGAATAATTCATGGCAAAGCGCGGGCTGTTTTCGTCAAGCGCAGCGCGAAAATCACCGGGCATGGGTGTGGGATTGGCGCGCTCCGGATTGATCAGCTTGGCGCGGGTTTTTAGATAATCCTCATCGAGCATGCCTTTAACAATTTCGTCGGGGCCGAGATTGCCAAGCTGCATATAATCGGGGTCGGCGAGATATAGTCCGCGATCGGCATAGGCAAGGCGCACCGCCTCCAGATAATAATGCCATGCTAAGGGTGATTGTGGTGGCGCTTTGTCAAATTCGGTATTTTCCAAAATGCCCAATATTTGCAACAGGGTGACAGCGCCGGAAGAGGGTGGGCCCATGGAGCAAATCGTATAAGAGCGATAAGGTCCGCAGACAACATCGCGCTCTTGCGGGGCGTAATGGGTAAGGTCCGCCATGGTCATGGTCTGTTCACCAGTAACGGAATTGACCTTGTCGATAATGCTTTGGCCGATCTCGCCGCTCAGCAAAGCATGGCGCGGATCGGCAGCAATAGCGTCGAGGGTTTTTACATAATCAGGATTTTTTAAGATCGTTCCAGCGGGTTTAGGCTCGCCATTTTCATTATAGAAATAACGCGCCGTATCGGGATCAACGGCTTTAAGGCGGGCAAATTTCTTGGTCAGCATGGCAAGGCGCTCATTGATGACAAAGCCTTCATCGGCCATTTGCCGCGCCCGTGATAATAATTCAGACCAGTCTTTGGTGCCGTATTCGTCGTGAACTTCGGCGAGCATTGCGATGGCCCCGGGGACGCCGACAGATTTACCGCTGACCGCGCCGTCATAAAAATCCATGGGCGTGCCATCGTCTTTTAGGAACATATCCGGCCTTGCCGATTGTGGTGCCACCTCGCGGCCATCAAAGCTGCGAACCTCGCCGGTTTTTGGATCATACAGCATCATGAAAGCGCCGCCGCCAAGGCCGGATGATTGCGGCTCTACCAATCCCAGCACCGCCTGAACGGCTATTGCCGCATCAACGGCGTTGCCACCATTTTTAAGAACCTGAAGTCCGGCATTGGTTGCTTCTTCATGGGCGCTGCCAACCGCGTAAAACTTTTCCGGTACCGGCGAGATAGCCTCTTGCGAAGAGGAATTGTCAGCGCCACATGCGGTAAGAGCGATTAGGCCGGAAAGGCCAAGAAGAAAGCGGGTTGGGATGGAGATGGGTCTCATGGGTAAAACAATCCTGATGTTTTTTAAGGAGATTATCACGGGATAGAAGTCCGTAAGTCCTTGATACTCCTTCTTGCCTTTCCCGGCAAATTTGTTGTTATGGGGGTATAATTCCAAAGGAGATAATCATGCACGCAGCCAAGCCGGGAAGTCGCAATCTTATCACCGATGTGGACGGTATTCTGGTCGGGCAGGCTGGGGATAAAAACGCCAAAACCGGGGTGAGTGTGATATTCCCACAAAGTCCTTGTGTGTGTGCGATCGATGTGCGCGGCGGGGGACCGGGAACGCGCGAAAGTGATGCATTGTCGCCGGTTTCATTGGTTGACAAGGTGGATGCGGTGGTGCTGTCCGGTGGCTCGGTCTATGGGCTGGCCGCAGCCGATGGGGTGGCCGCAGCCTTGGGGGCGCAGGGGCGCGGATTTTCGCTTTTACCCGATAGTGGTGCACCGGTTTCGCCGATTGTGCCAGCGGCTATTCTTTATGATCTGGCCAATGAGGGCGATAAGAATTGGGGCGAGACGCCGCCCTATCAGGCTTTGGGGCGCAAGGCGCTGGCGGGGGTCGGGCAGCATTTTGCCCTTGGCCGCGCGGGCGCTGGCAAGGGGGCCATGGCGGGCGCTTATGCGGGCGGTGTTGGCAGTGCGTCTTTTGTGACCGAGGAAGGCTGGCAAATTGGCGCGCTGGCGGCGGTCAATGCATTTGGCTCGCCTTTCATGCTTGATCAGAAAACAGGGCGGAAAATTCCCTGGGCCTGGGCTTTGGAGCAGGGGGAAGAATTTGGCGGTGTGCGCCCTGATGGTTCCGAGCGTTTTGACACCTTTGCACCCGATACCAAGCTGGCGGCATTGGCCCGGCAAAACACGACCATTGCAGTGGTTGCGGTCAATGCGGTGTTGAATGTGGCCGAGGCCCAGCGCCTTGCGATTATGGCGCAAGATGGCCTTGCTCGCGCCCTGCGCCCGGTGCATGGGCCAACCGATGGCGATGTGGTCTTTGCCATGGCCACGGGCGCGAAAGCTCAGCCTTTGGGCGATCCGCTATTTTTGACGAGAATGGGGGCCTTGGCCGCAGATTGTCTCGCCCGCGCCATCACAAGGGCGGTGATAGAGGCGGAAAAACAAGAGCTTTAAGGGGCAGGGCGGAGGCGCACTTTCCCCTTGCATTAAGCCCCACTTTGCGCTTTAACCCGCCTCTCGCTTGGGGCCACAAGGCCCTTTGGTGATTGCGCACCCGTAGCTCAGCTGGATAGAGCACCAGACTACGAATCTGGGGGTCAGAGGTTCGAATCCTTTCGGGTGCGCCACTCCTGAGCGGGGGGTCCATTCTTGTCACATGGTTTACATATTATACCGGAGAGATGGTTTACACATTCTGCGGTGCGAATGGGTTTTTTGGTTATTGTAGACCTCGATAAAGTCATCAAACGCCTCCTGTTGCTATGTGTTGAGAAGGTCATAAAGGGAACAGGGAGCCAAATTTCGTCGGGGGAATATTCATATTGCGGACACCGCAGACTTTCTACGGCTATGTTTTAGAGTCTGTTTTAGCACTTTGCAGGCGAAACTCAGGCTCATCGTTTCGGTCGGTGGCGCAATTTCCCCGTCAGCCGCAGACCATCTCGCATATTGAGGCCAAGTAGTGAGATATTTACCGCGCCTGCCATCAGTTCAAGCGCCTGCACGGCGTAAAACCCTGTATCGAACACCTCCGCCTGATCTTTGAAGGATAAATAAAACGCTGAGGGAACCAATATCAGGATGCCGTTGGCAGCGATGAAGGGCATTCGTTTCTGTTTTCGCTCCACCAATGGCCCTTGCCGCTTTTTCCCAAGACGAAAGCCCGAAAGGCCGACAACCATTAGCGCTGGAATCAGTATGAGGAGCCCCCATGGGATCAACGTCTTGACCATGGTGACGACCGCTGTTTCGGCAAAAAGCTCAGAAAGTGCGGTAGAAAGCCAGAAGATCAAAATTGTGAGTAATGCAAATGCGCCTGCAATGGCGTGAACCGTTTTGGTCATAAGAAGGTCTCCAAAATTTATTACATAGCAAGCTATTCAAGTGATAGGAATTGCCATGACCTTCAAAAAGAACCAATCGGCGGGATATCTTGTAAACCATGTGGCGCGCATTTTTGCGCATGGTCTTGCGGAACGAATAAAACCGCTGGGCATAACCATAGGTACTTTTCCGGTTCTACTGGAATTGTGGGAGACCGATGGGTTGACGCAAAAGCAACTGGTCGATCGACTGCAAATTGAACAGGCGACTATGGCAAATACGTTGGCAAGGATGGAGCGTGACGGCCTGATCATTCGTAATAAAGACAAAAACGATGGACGCGTTCAACGCATCTGGCTGGTGGAACATGTGCGCGAAATGTATGATGCTGCCATCGCCGCCGCAATGGAAGTGAACGCGTCAACACTCGCCGGACTTTCTAAAGCTGAACGGCGTCAATTCATCATCCTGATGCAGAAGGTGATCGAAACCAGCAGGAATAGGGTCAGTCACGCAAGCTGACATATCCACCTTGCTGCAAGGTGGACCTCTGGGCGCAAATCCGTTATTTGCGCCAGAGAGCATCCGCTCCCAATACCGTTGCTGCCGCCACTATTCCCCTGTCCATTCCAGTCACCTAGTTTGGCTTTGCCTTAAACTTATCCCTTCATTGTGAATTGCGCGCTTTGTGCGCATTTGTCACAAAAACTTGTCTTGGTGCTTTTGCTGGCTTTGGCTAAAGGCGGCTTTAGAGCCTATTCGGTTTTGATGGCATTCAAAACCGGGCTCTAGGTTTTTGTTTTATCGCGTTTTCGGACGGATAATCGGTTTTTCACTTATCCTGAAAACGCTCTGGCGCGGTGTTTTTCTTTTGTGAGGGAAATGGATTTCATGCGGGTGTTGTGGGTTTTGGCCATGTTTGGGGGCTTTGTGCTATCTGGCCTTGTGGGGCAGGGATTGGCGCAAACTGTTGATGGCGCTGGTATCCGATTTTCCAATGACACTTCGTCTGTCACCATTGGCGGGCGTATTCATGCCGATGCGGTTTTTGTGGATGATGATATGACCCCCTTTACCGATGAGGGCGATATTCGTCGCCTGCGCCTTGATGGGGATTTCCGTTTTGGTAAGACATGGCGGGTGCTGCTGGATGCCAATATTGGGGCTAATAATTTTGTCACCAAAAATGTCTGGCTTTCCTATAAGGGCGATAAGGGGGAGAACTATAAGCTTGGGCGCTTTGTGGTGCCGCTTGATGGGGAATATCTGACCTCTTCCAATGATATTAAGCTGATGGAGCGTTCGCTGGCAGTGGCGCTGGCCTCGCAATATATGGTTGGCGGGGCGGCCAGTATTGCGCGGGAGCAATGGCAATTATCGGGCGGTTTATTTGCGCCCTTGTCGAGAAAGGGGCCATTGGCTTTTTCTGAAAACCAACAGGCTTTAATTGGGCGCTTTGCTTATTATCCGGTGAAAAATGATCAGCGCCTATTGCAATTTGTTGTGGCGATGGAGCGGCGCTGGCTTGAAGCCGGGGCGGTGATGCGGGTGCGCACGCGGCCTGAATTTGGCCTGTCTTCTGTCAGGCTATTGGACACATCAAGCCTTGCGGGGGTTTCGGCTTATTCAAATTATCTGTTTGAGACGGCCTATATGCAGGGGCCATTGTTATTGCGCGCCAAGCATATTGAGCGGGTCAGCGATGCGCCAGCGCTTGGGGATCCGCGTTTTAATGGTAGCGCCATTGAGGCGGCCTTTGTGCTGACCGGCGAAGACCAGCGTTTTAAAGGCGGCAAGTTTAAATCTGTCCGCCCGCTAAAGCCTCATGGGGCGCTGGAGATTGCCGCGCGTTATTCGCGCCTTGATTTAAATGATGGATTGGTGGCAGGCGGTGTTGAGGAGAATTGGACCCTTGGGGCCAATTGGTATTTGACCAATAATATGCGCCTGATGGCCAATTATATTCATGGGCAAACAGACCCTGGCGCAAATGGGCAGGCTGAAAGCATTGAAGCGTTTAGCACACGGCTGCAGATCAATTTTTAAGGGATTGCCTTATGGCGTGGCGGGCTTTTGCGACCAGCCATTTTCAATCAGGGCCTGCTCTTCATCGGCAGAAAGCGGATCGCCACTGATTTTATCATTGATATAGGCGTCAAATTCTGTCGGGCCGGCGCTGGTGGCAGGGCGATAATCGCCGAGGGAGGAGGGTATTGCCCCGTTGGCCATGGCGTCGACCATCGCAATTTCCAACTGCCAATCTGAACCATTTTTGCCCGATCCATCCTTGCAAGCCAAAGCGCGCATGGGGGCAGCGCGTTGGGGCTCACCACCATCAGCAATGATAATTTCCCGACACCACGAACCTTGGGCTGTCTGGAAAGTTAAAAGCGGGGTGATGCTGGCGCCCTTGTCATCGCTGACGGGGATAGAGCTTGGGGTATTTTCCAAAGCCTGAAATAACAGGCTGTCAGGGGCAATGGCTTCAGCGACGACGATATTAGAGTTGAGAGGTGGTGCAACAAAGGAGAGAGAATGGCGACCCACCAACAAGCCAATCATCAAAAGAAGACTGGCTGCGAGGGCTATTGGCGCCAGTTTCGAAAACGAAACTGGCCGTTGAAACAGGCCGCCGGGCCTTTTATTGCGCCACCTCTCGGGGGGGGTCGGTTGAGACGGGGCACTACTCATTGAAGGTGATAAAAGCGTGGTGACCGCAGCGGGCATGGGGGCTTCATCAATTTCTTTAATCATGGAAACAGCGATCTCGTCAGCGCCCTGAAAGCGTTGTAGGCGCTCTTGTAATTCGCTGTCAGTTTCCAGCAATTTTTCAATTTCCGCATGGTCTTCTGCGGGCAATTCACCATCCATAAAGGCGCTGAGGCGTTGGTCCGAAATGATCATGTTTTGCCTCCTATGGGCTTGGTGGAGCCGGTGGCATCTGTGGCATCAACCAGAGCGCGGCGCGCCCGTGCTATCCGACTCATCACCGTGCCGATGGGAACGTCCAGAACCTCGGCAGTTTGTGCGTAGGAAAACCCCTCCAGAGCGACCAAAGACAGGGCCGCCCGCTGGTCGTCGGGCAATTGTGACATTGCCTGTTCCACCTGATTGAGGGCAAATTTTCCCATTATGACACGCTCTCCATCAACCGCGTTGGCGATTTCAATTTTTTCATCTCTAATCGCGTCTTGCCGCACTTTGCGGGCGCGAATTTCATCAATCCAAATATTCCGGCAGATGCGAAAGGACCATCTTAAAAGGTCAACATCATCCGGGGCGCTACGCGCCAGAACCCGCTCTACCGTTGCCTGCAAGAGGTCATCAGCATCTGCGCGATTATGTGCCAAAGAATAGGCAAAACGGCGCAATTGCGGCAATAAAGCCACCAATTCCTTACGCAAAATACTTTGATCCAGTGGCATTATTTACCCCATTGACGGACGGCGAAGGGATTTATTCCCGATTGTTTGGAATTTTTTTGCTGAATATTCGTCATCATGGCGAAACTCCCCTATTCGCCCTTAACTTGGTAAGCGTATATTATGGTGATACACTGTCCTTGTGGTTTATGCATTTTCGGATTTAATGGAAATACGAAAATGCATAAAAGATAAAGTGAATTTTGCACCTAAGATAAAGTTTTTTGTATGAAGCGCGTCCTGATTTCTTTTTGCTCCCTTTTAACGGCCCTCTGGTTAGTGTTGGTCGACCTGCCTGATATGCGAAAAATTTCGGCTGTAAAAGCGCTTAACTATAGTGCTGCGGATTCTGATGAGGATGTGGATGACGATATTGAAGATGATGTGGATGATGATGCCGAGGACGAGGTCGAGGATGATGCGGAAGATGACGCCGAGGATGATGTTGAAGACGATGTCGAGGATGACGTAGAGGACGATGTTGAAGATGACGCGGAAGATGATGTCGAAGACGATGTAGAGGATGATGCGGAAGATGATGTTGAAGACGATGTCGAAGATGATGCAGAAGACGATGCCGAGGATGATGCCGAGGACGATGCGGAAGATGATGTTGAAGACGATGTAGAGGATGATGCGGAAGACGATGTCGAAGATGATGCTGAGGATGATGCAGAAGATGATGCAGAAGATGATGCCGAGGATGATGCGGAAGACGATGCCGGAGATGACATAGAAGACGATGTTGAGGATGAGTCCGAGGACGATGCTGAGGATGATGGGGAAGATGATGGGGAAGATGAGG
>WFQB01000284.1 GCA_015487305.1 Parvularculaceae bacterium
CTCCTGCTTGGCGGTGCTCATGGCCATTTCCAGTTCGCTTTCATTGCGGGCAAGCTTCATGCCTTTACCGCCGCCGCCAGCGGCCGCTTTGATGAGAACCGGAAAGCCGGTTTTCTTGGCGACCTTGCGCGCTTCTTCGATGGAGATGACCCCACCATCCGAGCCGGGAACGAGGGGGATGCCTGCATGGCCTGCGGCTTCCTTGGCCGCGATTTTATCGCCCATGGTGCGGATATGTTCGGCTTTGGGGCCGATAAAGGTGATGTCATGGGCCTCGACGATTTCAGCAAAGCGGGCGTTTTCTGACAAAAATCCATAGCCCGGATGGATGGCATCGGCGTCTGTAATTTCTGCGGCGGCAATTATTGCGGCAATATTCAGATAGCTGTCGCGGGCGGCGGCTGGGCCGATGCACACGCTTTCATCGGCGAGACGCACATGCATGGCATTGGCATCAGCCGTGGAATGAACGGCAACAGTGGCAATGCCCATTTCCTTGCAGGCGCGATGAATTCTAAGAGCGATTTCACCGCGATTGGCGATGAGGACTTTTTTGAACATCTTGCATTTCTTTTTAAGGCGCTAAAAAAGATGCGCGGATTTAACCGATAATGACCAGCGGCTCATCAAATTCGACAGGCTCGGCATCGCGGGCCAGAATTTGACGAATAGTGCCGGATTTTGGCGCTTTAATTTCATTCATGGTTTTCATGGCTTCAACGATCAGCAGGGTTTGACCTTCGCTGACCTGATCGCCAACTTTGACAAAAGGCTCTGCGCCGGGGGTGGGGGCGAGATAGGCGGTGCCGACCATGGGAGATTTAACAGCCCCCGGGTCAGAGGCCGCAGAGGCGGCGGACCCTTGGGCGATGCTGGCGGGATCGCTGGGCTGTGCCGCGGGGCTTGCTGTTGATGCTGGTGGGGCGGCGGCAATAACGGATTTTGTGCCGCAGGCGACCCGAACGCTGACATCTTCTCTTTCGATTTCAATTTCCGAAAGGCCGGTTTCCTCCAGAACTTTGGCCATTGCCCGCACCAGAGCTAATTCTTTTTCAAATTGGGAGTTGGATTTCTTATCAGCCATGAAGTTTTCCTGTTTATCCTTTGGGCCAGTTGGTAGCGAAAAGCGGTGAGGCCAGAAGCGGTCAAATATCAGATATCACGATTTTTGGCCCGATGTTTGACCATGTGTTAGGCCAAATGCAGCCTCTAGCGCAAGTATATATCCATGGGCCCCAAAGCCGCAAATTATCCCGTCAACCACCGAACTGGCAAAAGAGCGATGGCGAAAAGGCTCTCTGGCGTGGGGGTTGGACAGGTGCAGCTCTATCTTGGGGATTTTGCAGGCGGCGAGGGCGTCATGGAGGGCGATGGAGGTGTGGGTATAGGCGCCGGGGTTGATAATCAGTGCGCTGGCGTCCTCGGCGGCGTTTTGTATATAATCGACCAGCGTGCCTTCTGAATTGGTCTGGCGGGCAAGAAGGGCAATATCGTGATTTTCCGCCCATTTCTGACAGCTTGCCTCAATCGCATCAAGGGAATGATGACCGTAAATTTCCGGCTCTCTTTGCCCCAAAAGGTTGAGATTGGGGCCGTTGAGGATATGAAAAAGGGTCTTGGTCATGGGTCTGGTCATCAAGCTTTGTTGCGGGGCGGGGCCACACCCCTTATATCAGCATGGCGGGGGTGTTCTAGCACTATCGCGGTTGCAAAATTCCTGCAAGTCACAGCCGATAGAGGAATTTAAGGGACAAGATGATGCGTCTGGTCATTAATGGTGATGAGAAGAACTTTGACCAGCCGATGAGTGTGGCTGAGCTATTGGAGGCGCTTGGGGTGCCATCCTTGAAAGTGGCGGTGGAACTTAATCGCGCAATCGTTCCCAAGTCAGCTTATGATGCGACCTCATTGAAGGATGGCGATCGGCTGGAAATTGTTAATTTTGTAGGAGGCGGATGAATATGGCGGAAGGTCAGATTGTGGACGATGATGGTTTTACGATTGCCGGTAAGCGATTTACCTCGCGGCTGATTATCGGCACCGGCAAATATAGCGACTATGCGCAAAATGCTGCAGCGGCGGAGGCGGCAGGCGCTGAAATTGTTACCGTGGCCGTGCGTCGGGTTAATCTCACCGACCCTGATGCGCCGATGTTGATGGATTTTTTATCGCCCGAGAAGTTTACCTATCTGCCCAACACTGCGGGATGCTTTACGGCGGATGATGCCATGCGCACATTGCGCCTTGCCCGCGAAGCGGGGGGGTGGAATTTGGTCAAGCTGGAAGTGTTGTCCGACCAAAAGACGCTGTATCCGGATATGCAGGAAACTTTAAGCGCGGCCAAAGAGCTTATCGCCGATGGTTTTGAAGTGATGGTCTATTGCACTGATGATCCGGTTTATGCGCGCAAACTGGAAGATGCGGGATGCTGCGCGATTATGCCTTTGGGCGCGCCTATCGGGTCCGGTCTTGGTATTCAAAACCCGGTCAATATAAGGCTGATTGTCGAGCAGGCGCAGGTGCCGGTTCTGGTGGATGCGGGGGTTGGGACGGCCTCTGATGCGTCTATTGCCATGGAGCTTGGTTGTGATGGGGTGTTGATGAACACGGCGATTGCCGAGGCCAAAGACCCGATCCGCATGGCCCGGGCCATGAAGCATGCGGTGATTGCCGGGCGCGAAGCCTATCTTGCCGGGCGCATGGGGCGCAAAAAATATGCAGACCCATCATCGCCATTGGCGGGGTTGATCTAGTTTTTCTCTTGATAGGCGCAAATGAAAAACCCCGCACTTTTCTAAGTGCGGGGTTTTTTGTTTTGAAATTGTAGTGACGGTTAGAGCCCACCCGGCCCACAATCATTTTTGAAATAATCAATCATCTTGGTAAAAAACTTGATTTTGTGACGATAGAAGAGGGTGTCGTAGAAATGGTCGGCGCCCTCAAGTTCCACATATTCGTATGGAATGCCGTTTTTATCCAGTTCTTTGGCAAACCTCTTGGCATGCTCCGGGGGCACGCGCTGGTCGATTGATCCATGAATGATGAGTAGCGGGATATTTACCTCTGAAGCATGTTCAATAGGATTAATGGATTCGTCCCACATTTTGAGTTGCGCGGTTTTTTGAGCCCCGCGCAGCTCATAGCGATAATAATTCACTTGAAGTTGGGTGTCCGTTACGGCAGCGCCGGCAATGGAGCACTGGTATATATTATCAGGGCGCATGGCTGCAATGAGGGCCGCATAGCCCCCATAGGACCAGCCAAAGAAACCGAGGCGGTCACGGTCTGCCAATCCCTGATTGACGAGATAAAGAGCACCGTCATCCTTGTCGTCCTGCATTTTATAGCCGCCTTGGCCGCCATTAATGAAGGCGGACTGATAAAAATCAAGACCATAACCTTCTGATCCGCGATATTGCGGCTGCAATACCATATAGCCATTATTGGCTAGCAACTGCGCCCACTCATCATAAATAACGATTTCCTGAATAAAGGGACCACCATGAGGCATTACCACCAGCGGGTAGGGCGCTTTGCCCTGTGGGGGGATGGTCAGATAGGCTGGGATTGTGCGACCATCACGGGCGGCATATTTGATATAGCGAACCTCGCCCAATCCATCGGCTTTCAGCAATGGAAATTCTCCACCCAAATATTGGAACTTTCCATTGGCAAGAAGATAGTAAGATCCGGGGTCTTTTGGCCCGGAATTACGCACAACAAGGCTTTGGCCATCGCGTGAACGGCTGGTGATACGCATATAATGGGCATTTGGAACCAGTGTTTCCAATTGCGCATAGGTTGCTTCTTCAATCAGTGCGGTTTCATTCTCGAAATATTTGACATGAAGTTTGTCACCGCCATAGACCGTACCAGTTAATGTATCAGGATGGGTCCACGGGTTTGAGTGACGACGAATGCCATAGACATCATTGGTCGGATTTTTATAAATCAGTTTTTCGAAGGATTTACTGTCAGTGTTAAAAAGCCATAAACCGAGCTTATCTCCGCCATTGTGAGCGATGACGTAAATCTGTGCAGGGTTGTCTTCATTGAATCCAACAATATTAAATTGTTCAAAGCTCTCTTCTGATAGGTTAAAAATTTCTGTCCAACTATTTTCCCCGGGCTTTCTGTAAATATAAAGATATTCTTTATTAGCAGCATCAAATTTCATAGCGGTCCGTGGATTGCCATGAGCATCAAACCTAACACGGCCAATATCCCGATTGCCTTTAAGGACCAGTCTTTTTGATAATGTTTTGAGATCAAGTTTATAATAATTGGATCTGAATGCTTTGTTCTCGCCGGCCTCCCTTAAATTGATCAGAACCTTACCCTGCTCTTGAGGAAGGACATTGACAAGCCCCATGGAGAACCCGGTTTTGCTGGTGGAATCACTCATTTTGCTGAATTGGTCTTTTGCAACATTATAAAGCGCCAATCGACCCCGATAAGCCCCATCATTAAAGCCCTTGATTTTACTGCTGACTTGCGCCCGGAAGGAAACGATCATTGCGGTTTCGTCGACCCAGTTGAATCCGGTCACTTCCATGCTGTCGCCGCCGATGGTGCGCATGGGGGTATTAATGCCATTGGTCAAATCTTCTGTCCGATGAATTCGAATAACCGGATTACCCTCTTTGGAAAGAATCTGTTCAAAAGCAACATATTTTCCGTCTGGGGATAATTCGACCCCTGACATTTGCGCTCTAACGGCAAAATAGTCGAGAGGATAGGGCTCTGCTTGCGCGGCGGCTACACCGAAGGTTGAAAGGGTAGCGGTAAGACTTGCCGCGAGAAAAAGGGCAATTGATTGAAAAATCTTCATTTTTGTGAATTCCTACTCCAAGACATTGACCCGTCATCTTACTATAAAACAGGGTTTGCGCAAATACCTATTATAGGGGTGGTGCTATGGTATTTTTTCAATTATTTGAATGACTTGCTGACCATGAAGAAATATTGCCGCCCATCAAGGCTATACCCATTGCCAATCGGAACATTGGAGACGGAAAAGACTTCCGATCCATCAACCAGTGGCGGGTTTTTGTCAAAGATGTTAGTGATGCCTGCGCGCAAGGTCCAGACATTGTTTTGATATCGAATGGAAGCGCTATGCTCAGCCCAGCCATCAGCAAAGCCAACGTCACGGCAGCGAACATCACCAGCTATTGGTCCAAGGCAGGTATCGCCAACAAAGCCGGTACGCAGGGTGTCAATCGCATCCGAGAATGGATCAATACCAGCGGGGTTTTGCTCAACATCGCCGATGAAGCGGGTTGACCATGTGAAGCGGTAATTATCCATATCAAGCGATACAGTATTGCGCGCTTTCCATTCAGGATACCCAAATTGCCGGGCTAAAGAGTTTGTTGTTGTCGACAGATCGACATTACTGAACTGGTTGGCTCTCTCGACGAGCTGGTTGGCTTGAAGATTGATTGTGAGGTCTGCTGGCTGGTTAAACAGGGTGAGCTCTTTATGGAAATTAAAGGCGTAATCAAGCCCGGTGACAGTTGATTTGTTGCGATTAATAAAGCTGGAATCGATGGCATTAATCAGGAAAAGGTCGCTGGCACCGCCATAGGTGAGGCGATCACAACTATCACTGCGCACACCATCTGTTCGCAAGAAACAGTCATTGATTAAAAATTGCGCATTGGGCTGGATAATCTTGTTATCAAGCTCGATGTCATAGTAATTTATATCAAAGGAAAAATCGAAACTGTCGAACCAGACCTGCTGGAAGGCAAAGCCGATTGTGTATGTGTCGGCAGCCTCCTGCTCAATCCTTGTGGAGCCGCCAGTATTGATGGCGACCCCATTGGATTGTTGTAATCCTCCTAAACTTTGCCCCACCAATGTCGGGTCACGCCCCTCTCTTATGCAGTTGCTCGCAATCGGATTATTTCTAAAGTCTTGAGGTGTGGTGCCAGGAAAGATGAGAAGGGCGCAAGGGTCGGAGATAGTGTTGAAGCCTGTTTGTCCGAGCAGGAAGTTTTCTCTCAGATTTGGTGACCTGAAGGAATTGCCATAACTTGCTTTTAGAAAAAATGGATCGAGAACACGCCAGCCCGCTTTAATTGTGTAGGCGGTGTTTGAACCATAGAACTCATCTTCCGTCCAGCGACCGGACAGGTTCACATCAAGTGATTGCGCGATCGGGTTGTTGGCGAGAAGAGGGATATCAAGTTCGAAGAAAGCCTCTCTTGTCCATTTTTCACCAATAGCGCCCTGGTCAATCCGACCAGCAAAGAACAGGCCATCGCGCGCAATAGCATCCGGAATCGAATCCATGCTGTCGATGCGGTATTCCGCCCCGATAACACCGGTGATTGAACCGGCAGGAAGATCGAACAATTTACCTGTTGCATAGGCGTTGAACAGAGTTTGCTCATACACCGTGTCAAAGTCACGGGTGTCGAACAGATAATCGCGCTCAGCTTGGGTGGCAAAGTCGCCTGCAACGCCAGCATAGAGGCTTGGTGCAAACATATTGACCGGCACACAGCCTGCGGCTGCGTCAGGGGCCAGTAAGTTTGGATTTGCAACATTGGCCACGTCGCAGGCACCGCCCGGAAGTTCATTGAGAACGCCTGCGGCACGAATGGTATCGCCATCGGCTATGCCATCGCCATCATTATCCGTGGTTGGATCCCAGCCCAGTGCAAGAGCAAGGCGGTCATCGCGAATGCCAGGCCGTGAAGATGTCCCTTCTGAACGGGAGTAAACGGCAGACGCATCAAAGGTCCAGCCTGTAACCGGGCCGAAATTAATGAATGGCAGATCACCGCTGATACCACCAACAAGACGAGATTGTTGCAAGTTTACATCAGAGAGATTTCTGTCACCGCGAACGGAGACCTGACCAGAGACGGGGATCGCGCCAAGCGGTCCGTTCAATAGGCCAAAAGTGCTGGGTACGCACAGGAATGCTGGCAAACCAAAGCAGTTAGATGAGCCGCCGCCGCCATTATAATAGGACTGGAAGGCAGCGATGTATTGTGGAGAGGTTAGCAATGCATCTTCTGCAAGGCCACAATCCACGCCGCCCGGAGCAGCTGGGTTACATGGGTTGAACTGGTTGCTTCCGGGAACGTCCGGGAACACAACGCCAACGCCACTATTCGAGCTTACATCAAGATTGGTGTAGAGCACTTCGAAATAAGGCGTCAGGTTCATATTACCTTCGAATGTATATTCACCGAAAGCCATGATGCTGGTGCGTTTTTGCTCAGCATAAAGGCTCTGCTCAAGATCGCGGC
Source organism: Parvularculaceae bacterium (assembly GCA_015487305.1). Taxonomy (GTDB): domain Bacteria; phylum Pseudomonadota; class Alphaproteobacteria; order Caulobacterales; family Parvularculaceae; genus S012-90. Next base: position 7,269 of record WFQB01000284.1, read on the forward strand.
TGCCCGGTGAGAAGTCAGCGAAGTGAATGTCGGCAATACCGTCACCGTCGGCATCGATAGGTACACCAAACAGGCCATTGTCTGAGTAATCGGCCAACAGATTGCCAGTGCCCGGTGTGTAATAGAGCGTGCCAAAGTTAGCCCCGCTTCGCGCAACCAGACGGTCGGTAAAGCCACCGGCACCCTGAACACAAGGGCTTTGGCGGGCGCCAACAAGACCTTGAGTGTCGGAAAGGCTTTGAGCATTGGTGGCCACATCAACGGTGCGGATTTCGCCGGTTTCCGTGATTTCGTAATTGGTCTGACAGCCGGCGAGGAAATCGCGGTCAGCAAAGGTTACTTCGTCGCGATAATCATATTCAGCGCCAATGCCGAAGAAACCACGGTCAGAATTGCGACCCCAGGTGCCGGAAATTGTATAATCATTGCCAACGCCTTGCTCGGCATAATCGCCGGCGATAAACATCTCAAGACCTGCAAAATCCTTGCGCAGAACAACATTGCCAACACCAGCAACAGCGTCAGAACCGTAAACTGAAGATGCGCCGTCGAGCAG
>WFQB01000285.1 GCA_015487305.1 Parvularculaceae bacterium
CCATCTGAATATGCCCCACCCCTTCAGGCAATAATTTGACCTAGCGCATTTTTTGACAAAAAAATCGGTGACTTCCTGCTCCCCCCCTTCGCCCCCGCCACAAACCCAAAATGCCTGAAAGAGGTTGAAGATTTGAGGACAAGCGCCCTATACCTCCATGGGCTATGAGCAAAACAATTGGTAAATATGAGACCACCCGCCCCGCCATGCCCGATGGTGGTCTGTCGCGTCTGCATCTTGATTCTATCGCCAGCCTATCTGACGGCGATATTGCCTATCTGCTGACCCTCGCCCAATTTTATGCCACCGCACTCGAAGCCGGAAAGAAGATTGAAAAACACCTCATCGGGCGCACCCAGATCAATCTGTTTTTTGAAACCTCCACCCGCACCAATTCCTCTTTTGAACTGGCGGGCAAGAAGCTTGGCGCGGATATTATCAAGCTGCCGATCCAGTCTTCCTCGGTGCAAAAGGGCGAGACCTTGCGTGATACGGTCCAGACCCTTGCGGCCATGGGCGCAGATGCGCTTATCGTTCGCCACCGGGAAGAAGGGGTGATCCGCTTCATGGCCGAGGCCTTGAGCGAAGTTGGCTTGCCTTGCGCGGTTATCAATGCCGGCGAAGGCACTAAGGGGCACCCGACGCAGGCGCTACTGGATGCCCTCACCCTGCTCAATCATTTTGGCCGCACCCCGCAACAGGGCCTTAAAGGGCTGAGCATGACCATTTGCGGGGATATCAGACATTCACGGGTAGCCGCCTCCAATGCCGAGTTGATGACCCGCCTTGGAGCTGAGCTTCGCTTTGTCGGGCCGGACCATATGTTACCCGATGAGGATTTCTATCCTTCCATTCCCCGGGGAAGCGATCTCAAAGAGGGGCTTTCGGGGGTTGATATTGTCATGACCCTGCGCATTCAACTGGAGCGCATGGAGGACGGGCCCGGCCTTTCCAATCAGGATTATTTCAAAAGCTGGGGCCTGTCCCATCAGACCATGCAATATGCCAAGCCCGGCGCTCTCATCATGCATCCGGGGCCAATCAATCGCGGGGTCGAAATTGACGGCGTTTTGGCTGATGATCGCAATCATTCTCTCATTCTTGATCAGGTCGCCATGGGCGTGCCCACAAGAATGGCCGTGCTCGACGCATTTTTATCCGAATAGGAGTTTATTGAATGGCCAAGACCATACTCGTTACCGGCATTACAGGTTATATTGGCCTGCATTGTGCCCGCGAATTATTAGAGCATGGCTATCATGTGCGCGGGACGTTGCGCGATGCACGGCGCTCGGAAAAAACCCGAAAGACTTTGGAAAAAGCTGTCCCCGGTTGTTCTTCTTCTTTGAGTTTTATAGAGGCGGATTTGCAAGATGATAAGGGCTGGACCGAAGCGGTGACCGCCTGTGATGGTATTCTTCATGTGGCTTCCCCCTTTCCTATGCGCCAACCACGCAATGAAAATGATCTTATAATACCAGCCCGTGAAGGCACGTTGCGGGTTTTACGGGCGGCGGCCAAATTAGGGGTTCATCGCGTGGTGCTGACCTCCTCCATGGTCTCGGTCTATCAGGGCAATACCGATATTGATCGCCCGCTGACAGGCGATGACTGGAGCCGCATTGATCAAAAAGGTGTGAATGCCTATGCGAAATCAAAAACCATTGCCGAAAAGGCCGCTTGGGATTTTGTCAACGGACCGGACGGGCGCGGTATTGATCTAACCGCCATTAATCCCGGTCTGGTATTGGGCCCGGCCTTGAATGAAGAATTTGGCACCTCCCTTGATCTCATCAAACAGATGATAACCGGCGCTATTCCCGCCAGCCCGCCAATTATGATTGCGCTTGTTGATGTGCGCGATGTTGCCGTCGCCCATAGGCTGGCGCTTGAAAAGCCCGACGCCATTGGCAAACGCTTTTTGCTGCCGCCCTATAGTCTGTGGTTCAAGGATTTGGCGGCGGTTGTGAAAAAACATTATCCTGAATACAAAGCCCCAACAAAAGAACTGCCCCCTTGGCTGGTGCGGTTGATGGCCAATATCAAACCGGAGCTAAAAGGCATTCTCAACGAGCTGGGCCATGAAATGCAGGTGGATAACAGCCCTGCCCGGGAGATTCTCGGGCTCGACTATCATAGTCTCGACGACATGATCGTGGCGTCGGTAGAAACATTGATTTCGGCAGGAGCAATTAAAAGGAAAAAATAATGGATTTTCTTTACGCCCTGCTTGGCTATGGGCTTGGCTCTATTCCATTTGGTCTTGTCATTACCCGGCTTGCAGGGCTTGGGGATATTCGCAATGTCGGCTCCGGCAATATTGGCGCGACCAATGTTTTGCGCACGGGGCGCAAAGATCTGGCGCTTGCAACCCTGCTACTCGATTCCGGCAAGGGTGCGATTGCGGTCATCATTGCCGGAATTTTAAGTGAATGGCGTGAATTGCCCATGGCGCTGGCTGGCGCTTTTGCCTTTCTTGGCCATTGCTATCCGGTGTGGTTGAAATTTAAAGGCGGCAAAGGGGTGGCAACTTTTCTTGGCACTTTATTGGCGATGAACCTCATGGCTGGCGCGATTGCCTGCATCGTCTGGCTTGGCGCAGCTTTTGTCACGCGCATTTCTTCGCTATCGGCGCTGATAGCCGCCACCATCGCCCCTGCTTTTTTGTTTTTAACTGGCCGGCATGTGCTGGGTTTTGCAGTTTTGTTCATGATGGTTTTAATTTTCATTCGCCATCGCGAAAACATTGCACGCATCATGGCCGGAACTGAACCGCGAATAGGTAAAAAGAAGCCATCCGAATCCGGGCGGTGAAAACAAACAGGGGGAGAGATTGATTAGATTACGCGAATTATCCGCGGCGGAGCGCGGCGACTGGCTGCGCCTGATACGCACCCAAAATATCGGGCCGATAACTTTCTATCAGCTGGTCCAGCGCTTTGGCAGTGCCGAGGAGGCTATGCGCCAGGCCCCGGCCTATGCAAAGGCCAGTGGCCGCAAGCGTCAGTTTACTATCGCCAAAAACGATATGATTGAGGCCGAACTGGACGCAGGGGCGCGCTTTGGGGCGCAGCTTGTCTGTTCCTGCGAGCCGTCTTATCCGGCCCCTTTGCGCCACATCCCCGATGCCCCGCCGATTTTGTGGGTCAAAGGGTCGCTGGCTCTTTTTGAAAAAACCATCATCGCCATTGTTGGCGCGCGTAATGCGTCGAGCGTTGGCCGCCATATGGCTCAGCAATTGGCAAGTGAATTAGGCGCTTCAGGCATTGTCATCGCCTCTGGTCTGGCAAGGGGGATTGATGGGGTGGCCCATCAGGCCAGTCTCGCCACCGGCACAATTGCCGTAGTCGCTGGCGGCATTGATATTGTCTATCCACCAGAACATGAGACCCTAACGGCAGAAATTGCCGAGCGCGGCACGCTAATCGCTGAAAGCCCCATGGGCTACCAGCCTCAAGGGCGGGATTTTCCCAAGCGTAATCGAATCATTTCCGGCCTGTCCATGGGGGTTGTGGTGGTGGAAGCCGCCGCACGGTCCGGCACGCTGATAACGGCGCGCCTTGCCGGAGAACAGGGCCGTGAGGTTCTTGCCGTGCCCGGCTCTCCGCTTGATCCGCGTTGCGCGGGAACCAATCAGCTTTTGCGGGACGGGGCCAGCCTTGTCACCAGCGCCGATGATATATTGGAGCTCCTGCAAGGCATAACCAAAAGATTTACCGAGCCTGAGCAAATGGTCCTGCTCGACAATGCGCCCGCTGATTTTTCAGAAAAAGAACGCAAAAACATTGCCCGGGAGATCACAACGGCCCTCAGCTTCACGCCCATCCATCGCGATATTTTGTTGCGCGAGATCGATGCCCCCGCCCCACTAATCATGGATGCGTTGCTTGATCTCGTTCTAACAGGCGTTGCAGAGGAACAAGGCGGCGGCCAATTTTGCCTCGCCCCAAATCTCTCTTCATAGCCCCCTACCCCCCGGTAATTGCTATTAGATTAGCTATCGCTTCTTATTCTCGACGTCTTTCAGAACTTGATCCACTTCTTCAAGTACCGCCTGAAATGCGCCGGTCGGTCCTGCCAGTGACTTTTGCTGGCACATGCGCTGCAATTGCAGCGCCATATCGCGCACATAAGTCAGTGTGTCCGGGACAGAGACTGAAGCCAAGCTATCGCTCATCATTACCGGTCCTTCTTGTGTTAAATTTTCTTTTTTTTGTACCGCTAATACGCCATCTCGTGCCATTCTTTTATGCTCCTCGTGGTCACGGGTGAAAAGGACTCACGCAACATCAGCACACTCCATACGCTACAACCATAGGTGTAACCGTAAAAAATACAATACCTATTGGTGTGAAATATATATAGTTAATTGTCTTAAGACAGGGTGTTTTATCTGTTCGCCGTTGACAGATTATGCAAAGGCTGGGCAGTTTCGCGCCTGAATAGTGAGGCTTCGACCTCCTAAAAGTTAAAAAACCAAAGGAAAATCAGCCATATGCAGGTTGTTATAGTTGAGTCGCCGTCAAAAGCAAAAACGATAAATAAATATCTTGGGAGCGATTTCAAGGTTTTGGCGAGCTTTGGACATATAAGAGATCTGCCCTCCAAGGACGGTTCGGTTGATCCTGATGCTGATTTTCGGATGATTTGGGAGACTGATTCGGCCTCGCGCAAACATGTCAAAGAGATTGTTGAGGCGGTCAGAAATTCTGACGGGGTGATTCTCGCCACTGACCCGGACAGGGAGGGAGAAGCCATTTCCTGGCATTTGGTGGAAGTGCTGGCTGAAAAGAAGGTTTTGAAAGGCAAAAAGCTCTCGCGAGTGGCTTTTAACGCCATTACCAAAAAGGCAATTTTGGAAGCCATGGCCGAGCCACGGGAAGTTGACCAGAATCTGGTCGATGCCTATCTCGCCCGCCGCGCCCTTGATTATCTTGTCGGCTTTACCCTATCGCCGGTTTTATGGCGCAAGCTGCCGGGCTCGCGCTCGGCCGGGCGGGTGCAATCCGTGGCCTTGCGTCTCATTTGCGAGCGCGAGATGGAAATTGAAAAATTCAAACCGGAAGAATATTGGACCTTGGAGGCACTTGCCTCATCAGAAGGCTCAAGCCCCTTCAAAACTCGCCTTGTTACCCTTGATGGCAAAAAGCTAACCAAGTTTTCTCTGGCCAATAGCGATGATGCAGCGCGGGCCAAAGCTGCCGTTGAAGGTGCCAAATTCACGATTGCTTCGGTTGAAGCCAAACCGACCAAGCGCCATCCGCAAGCGCCCTTTACGACCTCGACCATGCAACAGGAAGCGTCACGCAAATTACGCTTTAATGCCAAGCAGACCATGCGCACTGCCCAACGTCTCTATGAGGGCGTGACCCTTGGTGGCGAGACCACCGGCCTTATCACCTATATGCGGACCGACGGCACCGATATGGCCGGTGAAGCTATTGCTGAGGCGCGGCGCACGATTGCCAAAGAGTTTGGCGATAAATATGTTCCGGAAAAACCACGGGTTTACAAAAAGAAAGCCAAAAACGCGCAGGAAGCTCATGAATGTGTGCGGCCCACCAGCTTTACCCGCACTCCTGCAATGATGAAAAAACATCTCGAGCCGGATATGTTCCGGCTTTATGAACTGATCTGGAAACGAGCCATGGCCTGTCAGATGGCCTCTGGTGAGTTGGAAAGCACCGTGATTGAGCTTCTCTCTGAAGACAAGAAGACCGGATTGCGCGCCAATGGCCAAGTCATCACCTTTGACGGCTTTTTGAAGCTTTATGTGGAGGGCCGCGATGATAATGACAGCGAAGAAGGTGAAAAAACCTTACCCAAGGTTCGCACTGGTGCTGGCGCTGATTTGCGTGATGTAGAAACCGAACAGCATTTCACTCAGCCACCGCCACGTTTTTCCGAGGCCAGCCTCGTTAAGCGTCTTGAAGAGCTGGGCATTGGCCGACCTTCTACCTATGCTTCGATCATTTCAGTCTTGCAGGATCGCGGCTATGTGGAAATGGATAAAAATCGCTTTCACCCCAATGATAAAGGGCGCATCGTTACCGCCTTTTTGGAAAATTTCTTCCAGCGTTATGTGGAATATGATTTTACCGCCAATCTTGAAGCGACATTGGACGAAATTTCTGCCGGCAAAGTGGCATGGAAGGATTTCCTCAAAGATTTCTGGACCCAGTTTAATGCTTCAGTTGAAGGCATTAGCGAATTACGCATCACACAGGTTCTCGATGCGTTAAATGAATCCCTCGGGCCGCATATTTTCCCACCGCGTGAAGATGGCTCAGACCCGCGCTCCTGCAAGGCTTGCGATAATGGCCAGCTTTCTTTGAAGGTGGGTCGCTATGGGGCTTTTATCGGCTGCTCAAACTATCCAGAATGCAATTTCACAAGGCAGTTGGCGCAAAGTGAGCAGGACGCCCTAGATAGTGGCGACAAGGTTTTAGGCGTCGACCCTGAAACCGGTTTGGAAGTATGGCTGAAAACCGGACGCTTTGGTCCCTATATCCAGCTTGGGGAAGTTGAAAAAGGTTCAAAAGAAAAACCCAAACGCGCTTCCATTCCCAAAACATGGGATGTCGCCAGTGTTGATCTTGAAAAAGCCCTGATGCTTTTATCCCTGCCCCGACTTGTTGGAAACCACCCGGAAGATGGTGAACCAATTGAGGCCGCTCTTGGGCGCTTTGGACCTTATGTAAAACATGGCAAAACCTACGCCAATCTGCCCTCGGCTGATGATGTGTTTGAAATTGGTCTCAACCATGCGGTGACATTGATCGCCGAAAAAATTGCCAATCCTGGTCGCGGACGGCGCGCTGCCGCCAAACCGCTTTATGAATTGGGCAATCACCCCGAAACGGGCGAGCCGGTCAATGTGTTTGACGGACGCTATGGGCCTTATGTGAAACATATGAAGGTCAATGCAACAATCCCCAATGGCACCGACCCCAAAGATGTCACTCTCGATCAGGCGGTTGATCTGATTGCCGCGCGGGAAGAAAAAATGGGCAAGAAAAAAGCCAAAAAGAAAGCCACGAAAAAGAAGGCAGTAAAGAAAAAAGCCACCAAGAAAAAGGCGACCAAAAAAGCTGCCAAGAAAACCACTAAAAAAGCAACCAAGAAAACTACAAAAAAAGCTGCGAAAAAAACCACCAAAGCAGCGAGTTAGGATATATGACCCGGCGTTTTCCTTCCAGGGATGAGATCCTGTCTTTTATCCGTGACGGGGAGGAAAGCGGCAAAGGCACTGTGACCCGTCGGGAAATTGCCCGCGCCTTTGGCCTCAAAGGTGAGCAACGCACACGCCTGCGCACCCTGCTAAAGCAAATGGCTGAAGACGGGGTTCTTGCCAAGGGCCGCGGCAAGCGGGTCAGCGATCCGTCTGCCCTGCCCTCCGTGGCGATTATCGATATTCTGTCTACCGATGAAAATGGCGATTTGATTGCCGCACCGGCTAGCTGGCCGAAAGAGAAAACCCCGCCTTTTATTTTGATGAATGATCGTGATGCAGGGAAAATAAAACCGGTGATAGGTGTCGGCGATCGCGTTCTGGCGCGGTTAAAGTCAAATGGTAAAAACCACTATAGCGCTGCTCCCATCAAGCAAATTGGTAAAAGCGCTGAACGTGTCCTTGGGGTTTATCGTAAGAACCGCCAAGGGGGCATGGTCACGCCCGTTTCGCGCAAAGAGGGGCGCGACCTCATCATTGAGCGCGGTGACGACATGCAGGCCAAGGATGATGATCTTGTCTGGGCAGAGGTAAAAAACAGCCGAGGCTATGGTCCGCGCCGCGCCCGCATTCGCGAGATTATCGCCAATGTCAACGATCCGGCAAGCTATTCGCTCATTGCCATTGCCAATCACGATATTCGCATGGAATTTCCCGATAAGGTGCTGGCCGAAGCGGAAAATACCGCACTGCCGGATATGAAGGGCCGCGAAGATTTGCGCGCCCTGCCGCTTCTCACCATCGACCCTCATGATGCCAAAGACCATGATGATGCAGTTTTTGCGGAAAAAACCGACAAGGGCTGGCGGGTGATTGTAGCCATAGCTGATGTCTCATGGTTTGTGCGCCCCGATAGCGCCCTTGACCGTGAAGCGCAAAAGCGCGGCAATTCCACCTATCTGCCAGACCAGGTTGTGCCAATGCTGCCGGAACGGCTGTCCAATGATTTGTGTTCGCTAAAGGAAAATGTCGAGCGCCCGGTATTGGCAGTGGATATGCAGTTTAATGCCAAAGGGATTAAAACTGGTCATAAATTTTATCGCGCCATGATGAGATCCGCAATCCGGCTTTCTTATGAAGAAGCGCAAGCCGGTGCCAATGGCAATGCGAATGCGCGCACAAAACCTTTTGTCGACACCATCATCAAGCCCCTATGGGCCGCTTATAAAGCCGTGAACAAGGCCCGCGAGGCGCGCGCGCCCTTAGATCTTGAACTGCCCGAGCGTAAAATCATTCTTGACGACAAAGGCCGGGTTAAAGGCGTTAAGCTGAAAGAGCGCTTTGAAGCCCATAAGCTGATTGAAGAATTTATGATACAGGCCAATGTCGCCGCCGCGGAAACCATTGAACAGGCGCATTTGCCGCTCATTTATCGTGTTCATGACCAGCCCGATGAAGAGCGCGTCGAAGCGCTGGCCGATTATCTTTCGCAAATGGATTATTCTCTGCCCAAGGGACAGGTCTTGCGGCCCCGAAATCTCAATCAGATTTTACAAAAGGCGCGCGAGCGTGGGGAAGATCATATTGTCTCTCAGGTGATTTTGCGAGCGCAATCACAAGCGGTTTATGACACCAAAAATCTTGGCCATTTTGGTTTGAACCTGCCGCGCTATGCGCATTTTACATCACCCATTCGCCGTTATGCAGATTTAACCGTGCATCGGGCGCTGGTCGCCGCTGGCAATCTTGGGGCGGGGGCGCAAACTGAACGTGAAGTTTCACATTTACAAAAAATCGCCGAAAGCATTTCCGATCTGGAGCGCCAATCCATGGCCGCCGAGCGCGAAAGTGTCGATAGATTTCTGGCCGCATTTCTGTCTGACAAAATTGGCGGGGAGTTTGCCGGACGCATTGCTGGGGTCACGGCGGCTGGGTTATTTGTGCAATTGGATGAAACCGGTGCCGATGGCTTTGTCCCTGTGCGCTCACTGGGTTCTGAATATTTTTCTTATGAGCAGGCTCATCATCGCCTGATTGGCCAAACTACTGGCGGGATTTATCATCTCGGGCAAAAAGTTTCAGTGAAACTGCTAGAGGTCAAACCCTTGCAAGGGGGGCTATTATTCGAGCTATTGACCGATGCCGAACCGAGCAAAAAACCCACCGGAAAATCCCGCAAACCTCGCGATAATCGCAATAGGCGCAAAGGCGGAAAAGGGCGCAAAACCGCCCAGATAAAAAAAGGCAAACCCCGCAAAGGCACCAAGCATAAGAAGCGCTAATCTTTCCTCGCCCTTGATTTTCACTCTAAGGTCGCGCAAGAATTTTACCAATGAATAAAAACCAGCCTCTCATTTTCGGCGATCCACCCGAAAAAAGCGACCCAACAAGATCGGTCAAAACCGCCCTTTGGGCTGGCGCGCGCAATAAATGCCCCCAATGTCATGAGGGTCGGATTTTCGAAAATTACACCAAAACTCACGAAAACTGCTCGTCTTGCGGTCTTTATCTTGCCGGCCACCGGGCTGATGATGCCCCGCCCTATTTTACCACGCTCATCGCCGGACATCTGACCATTCCGCTTTTAATGGAAATGCAGTTTCGGCTTGCCCCGCCTTTATGGTTCGTTTTTGGCTTTTGGGGGGGTATTCTAGCCCTTCTGGTCTGGCGGCTCCTGCCCATCACCAAGGGCGCCCTTATCGGGCTACAATGGGCCAATCGCATGCATGGCTTTTCTGACCGCCCCGAAGAGGATATTGAGGCGAGTTTGCGGTCCTGATTTGCCCAAATTGCCTGTTTGGAGGGGTGAAATCATCCAAAATCGGCTTGACAGGCCCCCAATCGGGGCTATGTTCCGGCATCTGAATTGCCGCTCATCGGCCATTCTGCGCTTTCGTGCGGGCCGTCATTGCCCCACATTTTTGGAGATTTTACGATGGCCAAGCCAACCACCATCAAGATTCGGTTGAACAGCACCGCTGACACCGGCTTTTTCTATGTCACCAAGAAAAATACCCGCAATCTGACCGAAAAAATGGTTAAGCGGAAATATGATCCGGTGATCAAAAAACATGTGGAATTCAAGGAAGGCAAAATCAAATAGATTTGCCAATTCTGATGAGAATGAAAAAACCACCCCGAAGGGTGGTTTTTTATTGCTCAAATAACCAAGCCTTACGCCGCTTCTTCGACCTTGTTGCGGCCTGTTTCCTTGGCCCGGTAAAGGGCATCATCGGCGCGCTTGACCAATCGTTGCGGGCTTTCATTGCCATCGCTCCAATCGGTCGTCGCCAAGCCGATGGAAACGGTGATATCCAGACTTTGCGGTTTATCGCCTTTGATCTCTATGGGTCTTGAAGCAATGTCTTCGCGCAGGCGCTCAGCAATCATTCTTGCATAGGCCATATCGGTTTCCGGCATCAGTATGACAAATTCCTCGCCGCCATAACGGCAGGCCAGATCAATCCCGCGCACATTGCGCTCCAGACGTGTTGCCAATTCCACCAGCACCGCATCGCCTACATCATGACCATAAGTGTCATTGATTTTTTTGAAGTGATCAATGTCGAGGATCAATGTTGAAAGCGATAATTCCTGTTTTTGCGAACGCTCAAACAGGCTGGCGAGATGGTTAGAAAAATAACGCCGATTATAAAGCCCGGTCAGCTCATCAGTAATCGCCATTTCCAATGAGGCATGGAAAGAGTTTCTAAGCGAAGCAATATAATGATTGCGCCGCACTTGCGTTCTTATGCGCGCAGCCATTTCTTCTTTGTTCACGGGCCGCATCAGATAATCATTAACGCCAATATCAAGCGCCCGCACCAGTTTTCTGGTGTCCCCCTGACGCACCAAGGCCAGCAAAGGCGTGTGGCGAGTTTGCTCAAGCGAGCGAATGGTTGAACACAGGCGCAAAGGATCATGATCTTCAAGCGCCATATTGATGACAATCAGATCAACCGTATCACTGCGCAAAATTTGTAATGCCGATATCGGATCTGTTTCAACTATCACTTTGTATTTTTCCGGCAGGCCATCCAAGATCGGGCTGTCGACGGCGTTCAGATTATCAATAAATAAAATCGTGCTGTCGAGATCATCAAATTCCGCCAATTGGGAATTGGTCAAAATGCCAAGCTCGGCGCCTTGTGCGTTGCGCTGGCGCAAATCATCGGTGAGAATTTTAAGCCGTGACAGATTACGCACCCGTGCAAATAGGGCCACATCCTCAACCGGCTTGGTGAGAAAATCATCGGCCCCGGCTTCAAGCCCGGCAATGCGGTCTTCTGCCTGATCCAGCGCGGTGACCATCACCACAGGAATATGGCAGGTCCGCGAAGACGCCTTCAAGCGGCGACAGGTCTCAAACCCGTCAATCCCCGGCATCATCACATCGAGCAAGATAATATCCGGCTGTTCGCTCTCAGCCTTTTCAATGGCTTCGAGACCGGAAAATGCACCAGATACCTCAAAATATTCTGCCCGCAATTTTGCTTCGAGCAGTTTCACATTAGGTATCAGGTCATCGACGACTAAAACACGCGCCGTCATAAAAGCCCCCTTTGGCTATTAGGCTTGCCCTCACCCACATGCTTAATCCAAATATCTTTTTATTTTCTCAAGAAAAGTGACAACAGAGATCGGTTTTGCAAGATAATCTTCGCAACCTCCATCGCGAATGCGCTGCTCGTCACTTTTCATGGCAAAAGCCGTAACTGCAATCACCGGAATGCCCGATAATTCCGCATCGGCTTTTAATTCCCGTGTGACATCAAGGCCGGATTTTTCCGGCAATTGAATATCCATGAGAATAAGGTCCGGCTGGTATTGCCGAGCCAGATCGAGGACATCATGACCGCTAAAGCTTTGCACCGTGGCATAGCCATGGGCTTCGAGGAGATCATGAAATAATTTCATGTTCAGCTCATTGTCTTCAACAATCAGCACGGTTTTTTGTGCCTGTGTCAGATCCATCGTCTCCATATAGGCCATAGGGCGTCCGGTCACTTGCGGCAGCCACCGGACCTGTCATGGCAGACTATATCCTGTAGCCGCAAAATTAAATGCGATATCCTGCATCCTTTATTGCCCATCAGCAGTTAATTCTGTGTTTAAGATAAGCATGATGAAGCAGATTTTCTGCAAAATCGCGAAAATTTGTTAATATTTGAGCAATCCTATGACCCAAAATGAGACAAAAACTGGAAAGAATGGATGGATTTGCCGCCATTGTTTCCAATTTGGGTCTGTTTCCAGCGAAAAGACGTTGCGGCGCTGCCCCAAATGCGGTGACGCTCGCATTCTCATCCACCCTGAAATATTGAATTTATCCATAGCCCATGTGGATTGTGATGCCTTCTTTGCCGCTGTGGAAAAGCGCGACCGCCCAGAGCTTGCTGAAAAACCGGTGATTGTTGGCGGCGGGCGGCGTGGGGTGGTGACGGCCGCCTGCTATATCGCCCGCACCTATGGTGTGCGATCGGCCATGCCCATGTTCAAGGCTTTAAAGCTCTGCCCGGATGCGGTGGTGATTGCCCCCGGACGGGGTAAATATAGCGAGGCCTCTAGGCTTGTGCGCGATGAGATGGAGCGGCTCACCCCACTGGTGCAGCCTTTATCCATAGACGAAGCCTTTCTTGATCTTACCGGCACAGAAAAACTGCACAAAGCCCCGCCAGCCATCGCCCTTGCGCGGCTCGCAGGCCGCATCGAAGAAAAGATTGGCATCACGGTTTCCATCGGTCTTAGCCATAATAAATTCCTCGCCAAGCTGGCCAGCGACCTAGACAAACCTCGCGGCTTTGCTGTTATCGGCAAGGCAGAAACCAAGAGCCGCCTTGCAGAAATGTCGGTGCGCGCTGTGTGGGGGGTGGGGCCGCGCTTTGGCGAGCAATTAACCAATGATGGCTTTGCCAGAATTGCCGACATCCAGAAAGTTGATATCAAGGACATGGCCAGCCGCTATGGGGAAAATGGCCTGCGCCTGTGGCAGCTTGCCCATGGTATTGATGCACGGCCCGTAAGGACCGACAGCGCCGCCAAAAGCGTCTCGGCAGAAACCACTTTTCGCCAAGACATTAAAGACCGCGAAGAGCTGGAACAGATTTTATGGGAGCTGTCTGAAAAGGTTTCGCGGCGGATGAAACTGAAAAACATTACCGGGCGGGTCGTGACCCTGACCTTAAAGACCGCCTCTTTCAAACGCTTGAGCAAACGTCTGACCCTGTCCGAGCCGAGCAATATGGCCCACCGCCTGTTTGAAACCGGCTCTGATCTGTTGCGGGAGGTGATCCCGCAAGCGCAATCGGTGACCGCCTATCGTCTGATAGGGATTGGCTATGGGGAATTGGACGAGGCCCATAGCGATCCGCAGGGCGCTTTATTTGCCAGCCCTGATGACAGACTTGACCGACGCGAGGAGGCTCTTGATCTTTTGCGGGAGAAATTCGGGCCTGATGCCATTGGCACAGGGCGTAATTTTGATAAAAAGAAGTCTCGTAAAAAACCAACACACCGAAAGGCCAATAGGAAAAACCCCCAGCCATGACAATAGCAGAACAAAAATTACAGGCCCTTGGGCTTACCCTACCCGCGCCCGCGGCCCCGGTTGCCAATTATGTGCCCTTTGTTGTGAGCGGCAATCTGGTCACGGTTTCCGGGCAGGTTTCTTTCTCGCCCGATGGATTGATTAAAGGCATTATCGGCAAGGATTTGGATTTGCCCCAAGGGGTTGAAGCTGCCCGATTTTGCGCCCTTAATCTTATTGCCCAATTAAAAGCTGCCTGTGATGGTGATTTGTCGCGTCTTCGCCGTGTGGTGCGCCTTGGCGGGTTTGTCGCCTGCACTGCAGATTTTATCGACCATCCCAAAGTAATCAATGGCGCGTCTGATCTGATGGTTGAAGTTTTTGGTGAGGCCGGAAAACATGCCCGCGCTGCTGTTGGTGTGCCATCGTTGCCATTAGGGGCGGCGGTGGAAATTGACGGCCTGTTTGAAATTGCCTGATAGCGACAAAAATAACCCCATGACGGCGCGTGTTGTAAACGCCCTCACCGAAATTGACCCGCAACAATGGAATGATCTTGCCCATCCCCCCCTCATGGGGTCTGAAGGCAGATCTGAAGGTCGGCCCTACCACCCGTTTATTGGTTATAATTTTTTAACCGCGCTAGAGCGCGCCGGAACCCTTGCCCCTGAAACCGGCTGGATGCCTTATCATATAGTGGTGGAACAGGCCGACAAGTTGGTGGCGGCGATGCCGCTTTATCTAAAGGCTCATAGTCAGGGGGAATATATTTTCGACCATGGCTGGGCCGTTGCCTATGAACAGGCTGGCGGGCGCTATTATCCAAAAGCCCTTTCGGCCATTCCCTTTACCCCCGTCACCGGACCGCGCCTGCTGGCAAAAAATCCGGCTGCCCGTGAAGCGTTGATAGAAAGCGCTTTGCATCTGGTAGAAAAAGCTGAACTGTCATCGCTGCATGTGAATTTTATCAGTGAACAGGATGCGCGTTTTCTTGGGAGTAAAAATTTCCTCCTGCGCACAGGGCTGCAATATCACTGGCAAAATCAGGGCTATCAGAGCTGGGATGATTTTAGCGCCAGCCTTGCTTCGCGCAAACGCAAGGCCCTGCGACGCGAGAGACAATGTCTTAAGGACAATGGCCTAACCGTCGAATGGATTACCGGTAGCGATATTAAAGAAACGCATCTCGATCATTTCTGGGAATTTTATCAGGATACCAGCGCGCGCAAATGGGGCGTGCCCTATCTCAACCGTCAGGCCTTTAGCC
This sequence comes from Parvularculaceae bacterium, assembly GCA_015487305.1. Lineage (GTDB taxonomy): Bacteria > Pseudomonadota > Alphaproteobacteria > Caulobacterales > Parvularculaceae > S012-90. The sequence continues at coordinate 14,965 of WFQB01000285.1, forward strand.
TGTTGGCGCAAAATATGAGCACGCATCTTTTGTTTATATTTGCCAAAAGGGACGAGAATTACATCGCTGGCACTATGAGCTTTATTGGCGGTGATCGCCTTTATGGGCGCTATTGGGGTTGCAAGGAATATATCCCGCATTTGCATTTTGAGCTGTGTTATTATCAGGCGATTGATTTTGCCCTTGCCCATGATTTGCAGGTGGTAGAGGCCGGCGCGCAAGGAGAGCATAAAATTGCCCGCGGCTATGCCCCTGTCATTACCCGCTCGGCGCACTATATATTTAACCCAAGCCTGCGCACCGCCATCGCGCATTTTCTGACCCGTGAAGGACAAGCCATTGCCGAAGAGGCCAAAATCCTGTCAACTCATACCCCGTTCAAGAAAGACCCCTCATGAAAACCATTGCCAAATTTCAAAATCAGGAAGAGGCCCGTATTGCGCTTGCGTTTTTACAGGCTCGGGAAATTCATGCCTTTTTGCCGGACATTGAAACCATGTCCAATCTGTCCTCTCTGGCCTTTGGGCTGTCGGGCTATCGGCTGATGGTGCCTGATGATGAAGTAGAAAAAGCGCAGGAACTGCTGGCCAACCTACCGCAAATGGACGAAGGCACCGATCAAGAAGAGGACAAATCCGATGTCTCTTAATGCTTCCTATGATGATGATAATATTATGGCCAAAATCTTGCGTAGGGAGATTCCCAATATAACGATTTATGAAGATGATGAGACGCTCGCCTTTATGGACATCTTCCCGCAATCAAAGGGCCATTGTCTGGTCATCCCCAAAAACACCAAAGCCGTAAACCTTCTGGACATGCCGGACGACGATTTGGCGATTTTAATCCAGCGCACCAAGAAAATTGCCATAGCGGTTAAACAGGCTTTGCAGCCCGATGGTATTCGCATTGCCCAATTTAATGGCAGCGCCGCCGGGCAAACCATCTTCCATCTGCATTTTCATATCATCCCATCCTATGAGGGCGATAAAGAAGCCTCTCATGGCAGCGCCGGGCGCGGTCAGGCGGACCCCGGCGAACTCACCGCATTGGCTGAAAAAATCAAAGCAGCCCTCGCCTGACCCTCATCTTGCCCACTATTTTTGCTTGTCATCCGCGCCTGATGGCCCTAGCTGATAACTCCTTAGAATTTCTATTGAGAGCTAAATCATGACCACACCAGATTTTACCGGCAAAACCATTCTCATCACCGGCGCCTCACGCGGCATTGGCCGCGCTGCCGCCCTTGCCTTTGCCAAAGCTGGCGGGGAAATTATTGCTATTGCCAAGACCAAGGGCGCTCTGGAAGAGCTTGATGATGAAATCAAAGAGATTACAGGCCGCTCAACTGCGCTCATCGCCGCTGATCTTACCAATAAGGAAATAAACCAGCTTGGGGCTGTGCTATCCGGGCGCTTTCCGGTGATTGATGTGGTAATTGCCAATGCCGGGGTGCTTGGTGAATTAGCGGCGCTTACCGATATTGATGAAAGGTCATGGGATATGACCATCGCCACTAATCTTACCGCCAATTGGAATTTAATCCGTCAGATGGACCCGTTACTGCGTAAGGCCAAAGACCCGCGCATAGTGTTTGTCTCCACTGGCACGACCGAAACTTTCAAACCCTATTGGGGTGGCTATACGGTCTCCAAAGCGGGGCTTGAGGCGTTGGCCAAAACCTATGCCAATGAAGGCGAGCCGTTTGGTATTCGCGCTTCTATTTTGAACCCCGGCCCGGTACGCACCCGCATGCGGGCCAAGGCGATGCCGGGGGAAGACCCGATGACATTGCCGCACCCGGATGAAATTGCGCCGCTTATTCTGGAGTTGTCCTCACCGCAATATTCCGGCCTTGGCCAGCGGATTAATTATCGCGACTGGAAAGAAGGCCAAGATAAAGTTGAAGGTTTTTAAATTCAGCCAGCTGGTTGGCCCGGCGCTGCAAGGCCTCGGCATCCTCGCCCCATCTTTGCTCCTGAAATGTCTCGCCCAGATGGGATGCGGCAAAAACCTCTTCCGCGCTGGTAAACCCTTCCAGCAAAGCCAATCCCAAAACCGCAGACCCCGTCATCTCGCAGGCCAGCGCCAATATCAGCGCCCGCGCCGGATCGAGCGCAGAGCTTAAGGCCTCAAGCGCTTCCAATGTTTCTGCTAGAGGCGGCAAAGCCGTGAGGCTAGTGGTGCGGGTCAGCTTAATACCCAAATCCTTTGCTGCCCATTCGCAATAGGGATTCCAGACCTCATCTTCCAAAGCTTGTAAGGCTTCAGGGTATTCGGCGCGATAGGTCAGTAAATCCGTGCCGATAAAGCGCGTTGGCGTTTCGTGCCAGAACGTGATTGTTTCCTCATTGCCATCCAGCACTGTCATCAGCAGGCGGGTTATTGGCATTTGCAGAAAATCTATTTCTTCGCCCTGCCCCTGCCATTCTGCGGCTATTTTATCGGCCAGTGCTTTGGGCCAAGCACATAAAGGATTGCGCGCCGGGGTTTTTGCGGCGCGGCTATCCAGCAATAAATGCCAGCCTTCATCTTCCTGCTTGAGACTGACCTCTTTATAGAACCGATTGATTTTTTTCGGGCTGGTAACAGCGATTTCAACCAAGATTCGCCTCCGGCCATTCAATAACAGGCTTACGCGGAAAATTGAAAAACTTCCATGTCGCCAGCATATGCGCGCTTAACTCCGCCTTCACTGAAAAGCTGCGCCGTGTCAGGGGATGGGGGAAAGTCATGCTTTGGCAAAACAAATGCATTTTAGGAGAAATGCCTTCAATATGTGAAGCGGCACCGCCATATTTACCATCGCCAACAATGGGTGCGCCAATGGCGGCGCAATGCACCCGTAATTGATGGGTGCGACCGGTGAGCGGACGCAAAGCCACAAAACTGACAGAGCCCGCCTCTTCCACCACTTGAAAATCAGTGAGCGCTTTTTTGCCAGCTTCGCTCTTGTTCATTTTTTCCCCTTCGGGTCCGGCTTTTTTAACAATCGGCAGATCAATCCGCCCCTGTCTCGGATGCGGCACCCCCGCCAATAAGGCCCAATAGGTTTTCTCGACCTTGTGACGTTGGAAAAATTCCCCCAGAGCCTTGGCCGCCTTGCGGGTTTTGCCAAGCACCAACACCCCGCCGGTATCACGATCAAGGCGATGGGTCAGGCGCGGGCGCGCTTCGCCTTTGCCAAAGGCATCGAGCATGCCATCAATATGGCGATTGGTTTTACTGCCCCCCTGCACCGCCAGACCAAAAGGTTTGTTTAAGATCAGCAAGGCATCATCTTCATAAATCACCAAATCACGTATGAAACGGGCATCGCGATTTGACAAAACAGGCGGGCCTTTTTTTGCCAGTGCCTCATCAGCCCCTTCCGGTAAAGGCGGTATACGGATGATTTGCCCGGCAGCCAGCTTGTGGCTCGCCTTTATCCGCCCGCCATCAACTCTTATCTGCCCCTTGCGCAACAGCTTTTCCAATTGTCCATGTTTGACGCCGGGAAAATGCTTCCGAAACCAGCGATCAAGGCGCAGATCATCATCTTCGGCGCTGACGGTAATTTGCTGAACGCCACTCATGACAGATTCCGCGACAGGACGAGGCCCAACATCAGGGCAGCAACAGATAAAATCAACGAAGCAAGGACATAGCCACCAGAGGCAAGAAAGGCCTTGCGCTCCCACAAAGTATAAGCATCAAGGCTGAAGGTGGAAAAGGTCGTAAAGCCTCCGGCAATGCCAACCACGAGAAACAGTTTCAGCCAATCGGGCGGGGTGAATTTCAGGGCAAAAATGCCGATTATCACCCCCAGAGCGAAGGAGCCGATGATGTTGACCAGCAAAGTGCCCCAAGGGAAGAACATCCCGAACAGCCGCCCCGACAGCACCATCACCCCATAGCGCAGGCTCGCACCCAAAGCGCCGCCACCGGCAACCGCCGCAATATTGATAAGGGATTGGCTCATATCATTATCTTTTTCGTTTCACAGGGTTTTACGGCGCTGCTGCCAATAGGCAAGCCGTTTGTTTATTTCGCGCTCAAAGCCGCGCTCCGGCGGGCGGTAAAAATTTTGCCGTGGCAGTTCCGGCGGGAAATAATCCAGTCCGGCAAAGCCTTCCGGCGTGTCATGGTCGTAAATATAGCCATCTCCATAGCCCTGTTCTTTCATCAGCTTTGTAGGGGCATTCATGGCATGGGGCGGCGGCATCAGCGAGCCTGAGCGCTTGGCCTCGGCGCTGGCCTCTTTAAATGCCTTATAGATGGCGTTGGATTTGGGGGCGGTGGCGAGATAGGCGGTGGCCTGTGCCAGTGCCAGTTCCCCTTCCGGCGAGCCGAGAAACTGATAGGCCTGTTTGGCCCCATTACAGATGATCAGCGCCTGCGGGTCGGCAAGGCCAATATCTTCGCTGGCCATGCGCACCAAGCGCCGGGCAAGAAATAACGGGTCCTCACCCCCGGCCAGCATGCGCGCCAGCCAATATAGGGCCGCATCCACATCAGAGCCCCGTATCGCCTTATGCAAAGCGCTGATGAGATTATAATGGCCCTCCTGCCCCTTATCATAGAGCGGCGCGCGCCGTTGCAGGATTTGCGGCAAATCCTCAGGGGTTATTTTTTCCCCCTCGCCTGCCACATATATCTCTTCGGCCAGCGACAAAATAAACCGCCCATCACCATCGGCCATATTGATCAGCATATTGCGGGCCTCCGGCGTCAATGGCAGTGCCCCTTGCGCGGTCTCGGCGCGTTGTAAAAGCTGCTCCAACCCCGCCTCGTCCAGACGCTTTAAGGTCAGCACCTGCGCCCGGGACAACAGCGCCGGGTTTAATTCAAAAGACGGGTTTTCCGTGGTCGCCCCAATCAGAGTAATGAGGCCGCTTTCCATATGGGGCAGAAAACTGTCCTGCTGGGCGCGGTTAAAGCGGTGGATCTCATCCACAAAAAGCAGCATCGGCTTGCCTGCCCCGCGCCACTGCTTTGCCTCGTCAAATAATTTTCGCAATTCCGCCACGCCGGAAAAAATTGCCGAGATTTGCCGGAACTGATAATCGCCAATATCGGCCAATAGTCTGGCAATGGTGGTTTTGCCGACCCCCGGCGGGCCCCATAAAATAATCGAGGAAAGCTGCTTGTTGCGCGTCATGCGCGCCAAGGGGCCATCACCTTTTAGCAAATGATCCTGCCCGACAATTTCCCCAAGGCTTTGTGGACGCAGACGATCAGCCAGTGGCGCTGTCTCGCGCGAAAGCATTTCCTCTTCATCAGGGGTGAATAGATCGGCCAAGCCCTACCACCTAATCCGCCAAGTTGAGATTCGCCCGGACGGGTCCTGCAATTGCAACACAAAGCGCCCGGCGGCATGATCCAATGCCATTTGCAAATCCGCCACCGAAGAAATTCTCTCACCATTGAGGCTCAAGATTTTAGTGCCCTTGCGCAGGCCATAGCGGCGGGCATAGCCGGAAGGGTCAACCCCCATCACCACAACCCCCCGCTCAAGATGCGGCAATCCAAGCTCTTCGTTTAGGGCGGGCGATAGATTGGCAATTTGCGCCCCCGATAACGGGCTGTCGCCTGTCAACAAAGTGATTTGGCGTGGCGGGTCTTCCGGCGGCAGGTCGGTTTTTATTATAGTTGTTTGCGGCTCGCCTTGGCGCATGAAGTGAATTTCCACCTGCTCGCCGACATCACGCGTAGCCACACGAAAGCGCAAGCCTTCCGCATCATAAATCTCATAGGGGCCAAAAGCGGTAATCACATCCCCCGCCTGCAGGCCGGCTTTATCCGCCGGACCATTGGGGAATATATCTTTGATTAAGGCTCCCGAAGGTTTATCCAGCAAAAGTGCTTTGGCCAGATCAGCGCTGACACTATCGGCCTCAGCTCCCAGCCAAGGCCGCATCACACTAGCAGCGCCATCAATCGCCGTTGCCACAACCTGTTTCACCAGATTGCCGGGAATGGCAAAGCCAATACCATTGGAGCCACCGGAGCGCGAATAGATCGCCGTATTGATGCCCAGAAGATTGCCATTAATATCCACCAACGCGCCGCCGGAATTGCCTGGATTGATCGCCGCGTCGGTTTGAATAAAGAACTGAAAATCCGAAATCCCCACTTGCGTGCGCGCCAGCGCCGAAACAATGCCATTGGTCACCGTCTGGCCAACCCCAAAGGGATTACCTATCGCCAGCACGATATCACCAACGGCGGCGCTATCGGAATTGGTGAAGGTTAGAAAGGGCAAAGGCTCGCCCGCATCAATGCGCAAAATCGCAAGATCTGTGCGCGGGTCGGTCAGCATAATTTCGGCGGTAAATTCCCGGCGGTCCTGCAATACGACTTTAATCTCGCTCATGCCCTGCACCACATGATTATTGGTGACGATGACCCCTTCTGGCCGAACTATAACCCCGGAGCCAAGGGAGTTTTGCACCCTTGGTCGTGTGCCAAAAGCGCTATCACCAAAAAACTGCCGAAAAAAAGGATCATTGGCAAAAGGTGATGCGCTGCGCGTTTGCACCACCCGCCTTGAATAAATATTGACCACGGCAGGAGCCGCGCGCTCGACCACGGGTGCAAAGGACATTTTTACCTGCGCCATATCCTGCGGTACGACATCCTTGGCAATGGAGGCTTGCCCCTTGTCCGGCGCGGCCAGATAGAGCGGCAGGCCATCTTTGTTTATTTCAGTTGGTTGCGCCAGCCCCTGCGAATGGGCCAGCGCAAAAGCGCCTGCTATCGCGGACATGATAATCGCAAGATTTTTTATAGCATTAAAAGCCATAATATTTCTCCCGGCAGATAACCGTTCCCATATATAGACTACAAAAAAAACCCTTCCTGCGGGAAGGGTTTTTATTAATTTTTAGTCTGGCTTTGAAAGCGCTCACCTATTCTTCAGCGCTCTCAACTTCCATCACCGGACCAGAATCAACACCCTTGGCGCTTTCATCACGGTCGACAAATTCAATCACCGCAATTGGCGCATTGTCCCCATGGCGATAGCCGGCCTTCATGATGCGGATATAGCCGCCATGACGGTCCTGATAACGCGGGCCCAAGGTCTCAAACAGTTTTGAAACCATGTCCTTGTCGCGAATGCGGGAGATGGCCTGACGACGTGCATGCAGATCGCCTTTTTTGGCCAGAGTTACCAGCTTTTCGACAATCGGGCGCAATTCCTTTGCTTTTGGCAAAGTCGTTGTGATTTGCTCATGCTTGATGAGCGCCGCTGACATATTGGCAAACATCGCTTTGCGATGGCTTGCTGTGCGGTTCAGTTTGCGGTGCGCAATACCATGGCGCATGATTCAATCTCCCTGACGGTCAATCGGCCTGATGGCCAATCTTTAAAATAACAACAAAGCCTAGTGCTGGTCTTCGTAGCGCTTGGCCAATTCTTCAATGTTTTCTGGCGGCCAATCAGGCACATCCATACCGAGATGCAGACCAAGACCAGCCAGCACTTCTTTGATTTCGTTTAATGATTTGCGACCGAAATTCGGTGTGCGCAGCATTTCTGATTCTGTTTTCTGAATGAGATCGCCAATATAAACGATATTGTCGTTTTTCAGGCAATTGGCCGAACGCACAGAAAGTTCGAGCTCGTCCACCTTGCGCAGCAATGCCGCATTGAATTTCAACTCTTCTTCTTCGCGAGCTGTTTCGGCTTTTTTCGGCTCTTCGAAATTGACGAAGATCTGCAACTGGTCTTGCAGTATGCGCGCAGCAAAAGCGGCGGCATTTTCCGGCGTGACCGTGCCATTGGTTTCAATTTCCATGGTCAGCTTGTCATAGTCGAGAACCTGCCCCTCGCGGGTGTTTTCAACCTTATAGGAAACACGCTTGACCGGAGAAAACAGGCTATCGACCGGAATAAGACCAATCGGTGCATCTTCGGGGCGATTGCGCTCGGCGGGCACATAGCCTTTGCCGTTTTCAACAACCAGCTCCATGCGAAATTCAGCGCCCTCATCAAGGGTGCAGATAACCTGATCCTTGCTCAAGACCTCAACATCGGCGGTTTCTTGAATATCAGCGCCAGTAACAACAGCCGGTCCGGTTTTACAAATGACCAGACGCTTCTTGCCTTCGGCATGATGGCGCAAGGCCAGCTGTTTTACATTCAACACGATATCGGTGACATCTTCGCGAATGTTCTGGATTGAGGAAAATTCGTGAACCACACCATCAATCTGGATTGAGGTGACAGCCGCCCCTTGCAGAGAGGACATCAACACCCGGCGCAAAGCATTGCCGAGGGTCAGACCAAAACCACGCTCCAAGGGCTGGGCGACAATAACCGCCTTGCGCTCTGGATCATAGCCCGGCTTGATGTCGAGCTTATTGGGGCGAATCAATTCCTGCCAATTTTTTTCAAGCACTTGCTTTAACTCCGTTTAAAAATTGTCGGTCACTTTTCGGGCGACCAAATGCCTCAAACCAAGAAGAGACAATAAAAGGTAATCACTACAATTTAGACGCGGCGGCGCTTGCGCGGGCGGCAGCCATTATGCGGGATCGGGGTAACATCGCGAATGGTGGTGACCACGAGGCCAGCCGCTTGCAATGCCCGCAGGGCGCTTTCGCGGCCCGTGCCGGGTCCACGCACCAAAACATCAACGGTCTTCATACCGTGTTCCATAGCTTTTTTCGCTGCATCTTCTGCCGCCATTTGCGACGCAAAAGGGGTCGATTTGCGCGAGCCTTTAAAACCCATATGGCCAGAGGTCGACCATGAAATTGTATTGCCCTGATCATCAGTGATGGTCACATGGGTGTTGTTAAACGATGCATTGACGTGAACGACACCTGTTGAGATGTTTTTACGCTGGGCGCGACGAACGCGGGTAGAAGCCTGTTTAGCCATTATCAATAATCCTTATTTCTTCTTACCTGCGATTGGGCGGGCCGGACCCTTGCGGGTGCGCGCATTGGTGTGTGTGCGCTGGCCACGAACCGGAAGGCCGCGACGATGGCGCAGGCCGCGATAGCATCCAAGATCCATAAGACGCTTGATATTGATGGCCGTTTCACGGCGCAAATCGCCTTCCACCAAATAGCCAGCATCAATGGCTTCGCGAATTTTCAATACATCGCCATCGGATAGCTGGTTAACCCGCCGATCTTCAGGAATACCCACAGTCGAACAGATTTCTCTGGCCTTGGTGTTGCCAATGCCGTGGATATAGGTCAGCGCGATATGAACGCGCTTTCCTGTTGGAATATTTACACCCGCAATACGAGCCATTTCAGACCTCTTTCAATGCTCATTTTTCGAAACTAAAAAGTCCCGAATTTCAAACCCTTATAACCAGACCCTCAACCGGACCAATAGTGCCGCTCAAAGCCGTCATTCAGACAGCAAAAAGGCGCCATAACCGACGGTTTGGCGAAGACCGCTAGATATAGCCGCGGGCCCCGTCTCGTCAACTAAAAACCTTGGGATTTAAGGTAAAACTTGTCCACTTTCCGGCTGTTAATCCTGACCTGTGCCGCTTCGGCGACTGGCAGACCTCAAGCCTTGGCAGATTGACCCAAAATCCCGTCAATTTCGGCTGATACGGCGTCAATTGACCCCATACCATCCACCACGCGCAGCACCCCTTTTTCCTCATAAAATGGAATAAGCGGGGCTGTTTGTTCCTTATAAACCCGCAAGCGCTTGGTAAAGGTCTCGACATTATCGTCAGAGCGCACTTCGCCGCCTGCCTGCATGGTCTGTTCAATTCGATTACGAAGGCGCGCCAATAACGCATCTTCATCCACTTTCAACAGCAAAACCGTGGTCAGGCTGCGATCACGGTCCTGTAAAATCTTGTCCAGCATCTCCGCCTGCGCCAAAGTCCGCGGGAAACCATCCAGCAAAAACCCCTTTTCGCAATCGGTCTCATCAATGCGATCAGCGACAATATCGGCAACAATTTCATCACTGACCAATTGTCCGGCATCAATCACTTTTTTGGCCTGCTTGCCTACCGGCGTGCCTGCGGCAACGGCGGCCCGTAGCATGTCCCCGGTGGAAAGCTGGGGGATCTTATAAGTTGCCGCTATGCGCTTGGCCTGTGTGCCCTTGCCTGCACCCGGGGGCCCAAGAAAAATCAATATCACCGGCGCTTTCCTCCGATTTTGGATTTCTTGATCAGGCTCTCATATTGCTGAGCAAGGAGATGGCCTTGAATTTGCTGCACGGTATCAAGGGTCACCGAAACCACAATCAGCAAGGATGTGCCGCCAAGATAGACCGGTATCGCCGAGAACTGACTTCGCAATATTTCCGGCAAAAGACAGACAAAGGTGAGATAAAGCGCGCCAACCAAAGTCAAACGGGTCAACACAAAGTCGATATATTCGGCCGTGCGCGCCCCAGGGCGATAGCCTTGAATATAGCCGCCATATTTTTTGAGATTATCGGCCACATCGGTCGGGTTAAACACGATAGAGGTATAGACGAAAGCAAACAGGATAATGCCAACCGCATAAACCAGCATATACATGGGCTGGCCGGGGGCAAAGCTACGGGCCGTTAATTGCAGCCATTCCGGCGCATTGGGCCCCATAGCAGCAAAGGCGGTCATTGGCAGAGCCAGCAAGGATGAGGCAAAGATTGGCGGGATAACACCAGCTGTATTCAGCTTCAGGGGTAGATGGGATTTTTCCCCTTGGGTCATTTTATTGCCGACCTGACGGCGCGGATATTGCACCAGAAGACGCCGTTGCGAGCGCTCCATAAAGACCACAAAGCCGATAAGAGCAATCGCGCCCACTAGAACAACAACAATGACCCCGGCTGGGATAGCCCCGGCACTGCCTTGCGCCAACATGCCAGCAGCAGCGCGCGGCAATTCCGCCACAATGCCAGCCATGATGATCAGCGAAACGCCATTACCAATCCCGCGGGCGGTGATTTGCTCACCCAGCCATAGCAGGAACAGAACACCACCCGTGAGGGTGATAGTGGTCGAGAACAGGAAGAATGCCCCCGGATTGGAAACCGCCGGAACGCCATTATTCATCGTCCCTTGCAATGTGGTGGCGATGAAAAAGCCCTGCATCAGTGCCAAAGCAACGGTCAGATAGCGGGTATAGGCATTAATCTGCCGCCGCCCCTGCTCGCCTTCTTTCTTGATTGCCGCTAGCGAGGGAATAATCGCCGACATCATCTGCATGATAATCGAAGCGGAGATATAGGGCATGATATTGAGGGCAAAAATCGCCATCCGCTCAACCGCCCCGCCAGAGAACAGGTTAATCGTGCCAAGCAGGCCACCGCCTGAGGTTTGGCTTTTAAACGCTTCCGAGAAAATATCCGGATCAACCCCTGGAATAGGAATAAACGTACCAATGCGATAGACAATCAGCGCCCCAAGCGCAAAAAGCAGGCGCTTCTTAAGCTCATCCGCCTTGGCAAAGGCGGAAAGTGTGGCATTGGAGGCAAACTGTTCAGCGGCTGAAGACATAATTGATGCTCTGGCTTTATTGGCACTTTAATTTTAAATCGCGAGATTTCCGGACCCTTAAGTCCTTTTTCTCATGATTTGCGGCCTGGGGTTTAAAATTCAAGCCTTCCATGTGGACCTGCCGGGGCCTGCTTACAACCCCCGGCTTGGGACCGATCTGGGCAAGCCGTTTTACTTGCCCTTTTTGGATTTCTTCTCTTTTTTCCGGTCCCGCGGCTCTTTTACCGGACGCAACATGGTCACAGACCCACCAGCAGCTTCCACGGCCGCTGTGGCTGTTTTTGTGGCATAAGAGACTTCGATTGTGATTTTTGATTTCAATTCGCCTTTACCAAGCAGACGCACACCATCGCGCGCACGGGTCAAAACACCTGATTCAACAAGGGTTTCAGCGTTGATTGGTTTTTTGGCATCAATCTTTTTGTCATCAATCGCACTTTGCAATGCGCCAATATTCAGCTCGACAAATTTGGAGCGATTGGGCTGGTTAAAGCCACGTTTTGGCATCCGCATGTGAAGGGGCATTTGACCACCCTCAAAGCCGTTAATGGCAACACCGGAACGGGATTTTTGACCCTTTACACCACGGCCTGCGGTTTTGCCTTTACCCGAACCAATACCGCGCCCAACGCGGGTCTTGGATTTTCTAGCGCCGGGATTGTCGCGCAATTCATTTAATCTCATTTTATATCTCCTGACTTAAATCGGCAGATCCGGTTTTCACCCTTCCCGCCTCGCCTATGAATGAAACCGCCCTCTTTTTTCGAGGGCGGTAGGGGTTATTTATCTTCTACAATTTCGACCATGTGAGAGATTTTGCGAATCATGCCGCGCACTGACGGCGTATCTTCAAGCTCCCGCACCTGACCAATTTTACGCAGGCCCAAGCCAACCAGCGTTGCACGCTGGTCTTGTGGCCGACGAATCGGTGAGCCTGTCTGGCGCACTTTCAATGTCTTTTTTGCAGCCATTTTAAATCTCCTTTACAACAGCGCGCCTAGGCGTCGCTGCTTTCAACTGTTTCCGCTACCGGCTCTGGTGCACCGCCACGGCGGGACAGAATATCGGAAACCTTAAGGCCCCGTTTGGCCGCAATGCTGCGCGGATTGGATTGTTCTTTCAGGGCGTCAAATGTTGCCCGCACCATGTTGTAAGGGTTTGATGTCCCAATAGATTTAGCCACCACATCCTGAATACCAACGGTTTCGAAAACCGCCCGCATTGGACCACCAGCAATAACGCCGGTTCCCGGAGGGGCGCTGCGCATGATAACTTTACCAGCGCCATGGCGACCTTCACCATCATGGTGCAGGGTGCGGCCATCACGCAAAGGCACACGGATCATGTGACGCTTGGCTTCCTGAGCGGCTTTGCGAATAGCCTCAGGCACTTCGCGGGCCTTGCCCTTGCCAAAGCCAACCCGGCCTTTTTGATCGCCAACAACAACCAATGCCGCGAATCCGAAATTTTTACCGCCTTTAACCGTTTTCGAAACACGGTTGATCGCAACCAAACGGTCTACGAACTCATCGCGTTCTTCATCGCGGTTGCGGCCTCTGCCTTGTTTGCCTTCAAGCGCCATCATCTACTCCTTAGAATTTCAATCCGCCTTCGCGGGCGGCTTCGGCCAGCGCTTTTACGCGGCCATGAAAAATATATCCACCACGATCAAATGCGACCTCGGTAACACCGGCTTTTTTCGCACGTTCTGCCAATGTTTTGCCCACCTCAGAAGCAGCCTTAACGTCAGACCCTTTCTTCAGCTTGTCGCGCATATCCGCTTCAATCGAAGAGGCCGATGCGATAGTGACGCCTTTTACATCATCGATGATCTGGGCAGAAATGTTCTTGCCAGACCGGAAAACCGACAGGCGTAAACGCCCCCCGGGATTTTTTTGCCAGACTGGCGCGCGTGCGGCGGGCCCTTGCCTGTACTTTTGATTTTGCTGTCTGTGCCATTGTTCTAATCCTGTATCGAACCCAATCACGCCTCATGC
>WFQB01000286.1 GCA_015487305.1 Parvularculaceae bacterium
GACGCAGACCGATCGGGTTTACTTTCTGACCCATTATGCGGCCTCCTCAACTTCTTTGACCACAATGGTAATTTCCGAAAACGGTTTTAGAATTTTTGCCGCCCGGCCCCGTGCCCGTGGCTTATAGCGCTTCATCACCAGATTTCTGCCAACAAAAGCCTGCTCAACAATCAGCGAATCGATATCGAGATCATGATTATTTTCGGCATTGGCAATTGCGCTTTCCAGAACCTTTTTCACCTCGCGAGCGATTCGCTTGCGGCTAAATTCGAGATCAGACAAGGCCCGCTCGACTTTTTTGCCACGAATGAGTTGCGCCACCAGATTGAGTTTCTGAGCAGAGGTACGAATCATGCGGGCTTTCGCCATTGCCTGATTGTCCGCCATGCGTCGGGCATTTTTCTTTTGTCCCATGACTTATTTCCGCTTCGCTTTTTTGTCAGCCCCATGACCGTAATAGGTCCGCGTTGGCGAAAATTCGCCGAGCTTATGGCCAACCATGTCTTCATTTACATGCACCGGAATAAATTTCGTGCCATTATAGACATTGAACGTTTGTCCAATGAATTGCGGCAAGATGGTCGACCGGCGCGACCAGGTTTTGATACCACCCTTGTGGTTTCCGCCAGCGGCTTCTTCCACTTTCTTGAGGAGGTAGCGGTCTACAAAGGGACCTTTCCATACGGAACGAGGCATATTCTACTCTCCTATCGGCCTTTTTTGCGCGCGTGACGCGAGCGAATGATGAGACCGTCAGTTTTCTTGTTCTTGCGGGTGCGTTTGCCTTTGGTTGGCTTGCCCCACGGGGATACCGGGTGGCGACCACCCGAGGTACGGCCTTCACCACCACCATGGGGGTGATCGACCGGGTTCATGACAACACCGCGCACCGATGGACGACGCCCTTTGAGACGCGCCCGGCCAGCCTTGCCGAGATTTTCATTCATGTGGTCCGGGTTTGAAACCGCACCAACGCTGGCCATGCAATCACCATGGACACGGCGTACTTCGCCGGACTGTAAACGCAATTGTGCATAACCGGCATCGCGACCCACAAGCTGCACATAAGCACCAGCGGCGCGGGCAATCTGACCGCCCTTGCCGGGCTTCATCTCCACATTGTGAATGATGGTGCCGACAGGAATGTTTTTCAGATACATGGCATTGCCTGGCTTCACATCAACCTTGTCGCCAGCGACAACCTCATCACCCTCTTTCAGGCGCTGCGGCGCAAGAATATAGGATTTGGTGCCATCCTTATAAGCGATCAATGCGATGAAGGCTGTGCGGTTTGGATCATATTCAAGGCGCTCAACCACAGCCGTCTCATCAAAGCGGCGACGCTTGAAGTCGATCATGCGGTAGAGTTTTTTCGCACCGCCGCCACGACGACGAACAGTGATGCGACCATTATTATTGCGCCCGGCTTTGGAGTGCAGCCCCTCAACCAGTTTCTTTTCGGGACGACCTGACCATAATTCACTGCGATCAACCGTAACCAGCTGACGGCGACTTGGTGAGGTCGGATTATATTTTTTTAGAGCCATGATCTCTATCCTGTATCAATCTTCTTTAAATCCGACCGCCTTAAAGGCCTGTCGTTACATCAATGGCGTGGCCCTCTTGGAGAGTCACAATGGCTTTTTTCACAGTTGAGCGCGTATAGGCGCGACCCTTAAACCGCTTGGCTTTGCCTTTAACCCGCATGGTGTTCACGGCTTTGACTTTGACATCATATAAAGCCTCAACCGCTTCAGAAATTTGCGGCTTGGTGGCGCTTTCTGCGACCCTGAACACAACCTGATTATTCTCAGACACGATGGTTGATTTCTCGGTAATCACCGGTGCGAGAATGGTTTTGTAATGTTGCTCGTTGATCTTACTCATTTCAGTCGAGCCTCCAGGCTTTCTACAGCAGCTTTGGTCAATACCAGTTTCTCGCGGCGCAAAATGTCATAAACATTGGCCCCAATAGCTGGCAGCACATCGACATTAGGAATGTTGCGCGCAGCAAGAGCAAAGCCCTCATCGACGGTCGTATCCACGATCAGTGCATTTTTAAGTCCAAGCTTGCCAAAATTTTCCAGCAGGGTTTTGGTCTTTGGATTATCCATTTTCGCTTCATCAACAATAATCAGCTCAGAAGAAGCAATCTTGGAAGACAGCGCATGGCGCAGGGCCAGAGCGCGAACCTTTTTGGGCAATTTGGTGGCGTGCGAGCGCGGGCGCGGACCATGGGCCTTGCCGCCACCACGAAAAATATTAGCGCCGCGATCACCGTGACGAGCTGTACCGCCACCTTTTTGACGACCAACGCGCTTGCCTGTGGTTTTGACCTCATTGCGCTCTTGTGCGTGATGAGTGCCCTGCTGACGTTTGGCCAGTTGATAGGTTACCATGCGATGCAAAATATCGGCTCGTGGAGTGAGACCAAAAACAGCATCATCAAGGTCAATCGACCCAGCTTTGCCAGCATCTAATTTGACGACATCAATTTTCATTATTCACTCTCCCCTGATTTTTCAGAGGCTTCCTTGGCGAGCTTGGCGGCCAGTTCCTGATCTACCTTTGCCCGCGGTGGTTTGCCGTCGATCATTTCTTGGGCCTGCACCAGCCATTCCTGCTTTTCTGCCTGCTCGACCATGCCGAGCTTTTCGAGCAATGCGGCGCGATCATCATCGGACAGAGCCACATAAGCAGTCAGACTTGCAATGCCAGCGTCTTTCAGTTGCGCCGTTGTCTTGTCGCCAATGCCATCAATCAGCTGGATATCATCAACGAAAGAGACATCACTGGCCTCTGCCTTTGGCGCTTGCCCAAACTTGCGGAACGCACCCGGCTTTGGAGCATCTTCCGGCAGCGCCTTTTTCACGGCATCGCGAATCATCACGAAGGAACCCTTGGCACCCGGAACAGCGCCTTTGATCAGTACCAGATTGCGGGCACTATCAATGCGCACCACTTCAAGATTTTGCGTGGTGACACGCGTTGCCCCCATATGGCCGGCCATTTTCTTGCCCTTAAAGACCTTGCCCGGATCCTGACATTGACCGGTGGAACCATGGGAACGGTGAGAGATGGAAACACCATGGGTTGCCCGCAAGCCACCAAAATTATGACGCTTCATCGCCCCGGCAAAACCTTTACCGATGGTAACACCGGTAACATCCACATATTGGCCCGGCACATAATGTTCGGCGGTCAATTCTGCCCCAACCTCAATGAGGTTATCAGGGCTGACCCGAAATTCCATGACCTTGCGCTTTGGCTCGACATTGGATTTGGCAAAGTGTCCCCGCAGGGCCTTTGAGGTATGCTTGGCCTTGCTGGCAACAGCACCCAATTGCAGGGCCGTATAGCCATGCTTGTCCTCGCTACGCTGAGAGACCACCTGACAGGCGTCAATCTGCATAACGGTCACTGGTATATGGGAGCCGGCTTCATTATAGAGCCGGGTCATACCCAGTTTTTTTGCAATTAGTCCGGTGCGCATTTTCTCGCTCCTTAAGCACCCAGTTTGATTTCGACATCCACACCAGCGGAGAGGTCGAGTTTCATCAGGGCATCGATTGTTTGCGGTGTCGGCTCAACAATATCGAGAACGCGCTTGTGAGTGCGCATTTCAAACTGCTCACGACTTTTCTTGTTCACATGCGGCGAACGCAGCACGGTATATTTTTCAATCAGCGTCGGCAGCGGGATCGGGCCACGAACCTGGGCTCCTGTGCGCTTGGCTGTATTGACGATCTCGATAGCCGAAGCATCGAGAACGCGGTGATCGAAAGCTTTCAATCTGATACGAATGTTCTGTTGCATGATAACTCTTTGATGCTTCGTTCTATTGGTTAAACCAAAAAGTGCGGGCTGACCTTGAAATAAGATCAACCCGCGCTTTCATTATTTACTTCTCAATCTTGGCAACGATACCAGCACCAACGGTGCGGCCACCTTCGCGGATAGCGAAGCGAAGTTTCTCTTCCATGGCAATCGGCACGATAAGCTCAACTTTGAGATTTACATTGTCGCCTGGCATTACCATTTCCGTGCCTTCAGGAAGGGTAACAATACCCGTCACATCGGTTGTGCGGAAATAGAATTGTGGGCGGTAATTATCGAAAAATGGTGTGTGACGACCACCCTCTTCTTTCGTCAGGATATAGGCCTCGGCAACGAAGTTTGTGTGCGGGGTAACAGAACCCGGCTTGCACAAAATCTGACCACGCTCAACACCATTGCGATCAACACCACGCAGAAGCACACCAACATTGTCACCAGCTTCACCGCGATCAAGCAGCTTGCGGAACATTTCAACACCCGTACAGGTGGTTTTGGACGTGTCGCGAATACCAACGATTTCAATTTCGTCACCAACATTGATAACGCCACGCTCAACACGACCGGTCACAACCGTACCACGGCCAGAGATCGAGAACACGTCTTCAATTGGCATCAAGAATGGCTGATCAATCGGACGCTCTGGTGTTGGGATATAGCTGTCGACAGCTTCCATCAATTCCTTGATTTTATTCTCACCAATTTCAGGGTCGCGGCCTTCCATAGCAGCCAACGCAGACCCGGCGATGATAGGAATATCGTCGCCTGGGAAGTCGTAAGATGTCAGCAGCTCACGGATTTCCATTTCAACCAGTTCCAGCAGTTCAGGGTCATCGACCTGATCGACCTTGTTCATGAAAACAACCATAGCCGGAACGCCAACCTGACGCGCCAAAAGGATATGCTCACGGGTCTGTGGCATTGGGCCATCAGCAGCGTTCACAACCAGAATAGCGCCGTCCATTTGCGCCGCGCCGGTGATCATGTTTTTCACATAGTCAGCGTGACCCGGGCAGTCGACATGCGCGTAGTGACGATTAGGTGT
This sequence comes from Parvularculaceae bacterium, assembly GCA_015487305.1. GTDB lineage: Bacteria > Pseudomonadota > Alphaproteobacteria > Caulobacterales > Parvularculaceae > S012-90. The sequence goes on from WFQB01000286.1 coordinate 4,880, forward strand.
TTCATATTCAACATGGGCTGTTGAAATAGTAATACCGCGTTCGCGCTCTTCAGGGGCGCCATCAATTTCGTCATAGGCTTTGAAGTCACCAAAATATTTGGTGATTGCAGCGGTCAATGTCGTCTTACCATGGTCAACGTGACCAATGGTACCGATATTGGCATGCGGTTTATTGCGTTCAAATTTTTCCTTAGCCATGTCTTTATCTCCGTATACTGTCGACAGACTTGTCGTTAAACCTAAATTCCTTAACCAGCCAGCTTGGCTTTGACCTCATCGGCCACGGCTTGAGGAACTTTCTCATAGTGATCGAACTGCATCGTGTACTGGGCGCGCCCTTGAGTGGACGAACGCAGCGCATTGACATAGCCGAACATATTGGCAAGCGGAACCATTGCATTCACAACATTCGCATTACCACGCATTTCCTGCCCCTGAACCTGACCCCGACGGGAGTTCAGATCGCCAATGACAGTCCCGGTATATTCTTCCGGGGTTACAACCTCGACCTTCATGACCGGCTCCAAAAGAGCCAGACCAAGGCGCGGCGCCGCTTCACGCATGGCAGCGCGTGCAGCAATTTCAAAAGCCAGAACCGAGCTGTCTACATCGTGGAAAGCGCCATCATAAAGCGTAACCTTGAAGTCCAGCAGCGGGAAGCCAACCATCAGACCAGCATCACGGATCGAATCGAGACCCTTGATAACACCGGGGATATATTCTTTGGGGATAGCCCCGCCGACGATCTTATTTTCAAACTCATAACCAAGACCCGGCTCCTGCGGCGCAACAATCATTTTGATGCGTGCAAATTGACCAGAACCACCGGATTGCTTTTTATGGGTGTAGTCAATCTCGGTTTCACGGGTGATTGTTTCCCGATAAGCCACTTGTGGCTGACCGATATTGGCCTCAACCTTGAACTCACGCTTCATACGATCGACAAGAATGTCGAGGTGCAATTCGCCCATGCCCTTAATGATGGTTTGACCGGATTCATGGTCCGTGGACACCCGGAAAGAAGGGTCTTCTGCTGCGAGACGCTGCAAAGCAATACCCATTTTTTCTTGGTCAGCTTTGGTTTTTGGTTCAACCGCCAGCGAAATAACCGGATCAGGAAATTCCATCCGCTCCAGAACCGCAGGCTTTTGAGGGTCGCTCAAAGTGTCACCAGTTGTAGTGTCCTTCAGGCCAGCAATCGCAACAATATCACCCGCAAAAGCTTCCTTGATCTCTTCTTGGGTGTTGGAGTGCATCAACAACATCCGGCCAACGCGCTCTTTTTTGCCCTTAACCGTGTTCAACACAGAAGCGCCCTGCTCTAGGGTACCGGAATAGATGCGACAGAAAGTCAGCGTGCCAACAAATGGGTCGTTCATAATCTTGAAGGCGAGCATGCCCAAAGGCTCATTATCATCAGCCTCGCGCACAATTTCTTCATCGGTGTCAGGATGCACACCTTTAATCGCAGGGACATCAATTGGCGATGGCAGAAAATCAACCACCGCATCAAGCATGGGCTGCACACCTTTGTTTTTAAACGCAGAACCACACAAAACTGGATGAAACTCAACCGAACATGTCCCTTTGCGAATTAAGCGCTTAATGGTGTCATTGTCAGGCATCTCACCTTCGAGATAAGCTTCCATGGCCGCTTCATCGACATCGACCACAGTTTCAATCATCTGCTCACGATATTCATTGGCCTTTTCAACCAAATCCTCAGGAATGTCGCGCTCTTCAAATTCAGCGCCGAGGCTTTCCCCGCTCCAGTAAATCGCCTTCATTTTGATGAGATCAACAACGCCCTCAAAATCGTTTTCTGCGCCAATCGGCAATTGCAGAACAACGGTTTTTGCCGCCAGACGATCATGGATTGAGTCAACCGACGCATAGAAATCCGCACCGATTTTGTCCATCTTGTTGATGAAAAACATCCGCGGGACATTATATTTGTCGCCTTGGCGCCAGACGGTTTCCGTTTGCGGCTCAACACCGGCATTGGCATCCAGCAGCGCAACAGCACCGTCAAGGACCCGCAAGGAACGCTCAACTTCAATCGTGAAGTCCACATGCCCCGGGGTGTCAATAATGTTCAGGCGCTTGCCATTCCAGAAGGTCGTGGTCGCAGCCGAAGTGATGGTAATCCCCCGCTCTTGCTCCTGCTCCATCCAGTCCATGGTCGCCGCGCCATCATGCACTTCGCCAATTTTATAGGACTTACCAGTATAATAAAGAATACGCTCTGTGGTCGTCGTCTTGCCGGCATCAATATGGGCCATGATGCCAAAATTCCGGTAATCTTCAATTTTATATTCGCGGGCCATTGCTCTATTACGCCTTGCTTAAAATGTTACCATCGGTAATGGGCGAAAGCGCGGTTGGCTTCGGCCATTTTATGGGTGTCTTCACGTTTCTTTACAGCAGCGCCACGGTTCTGGGCTGCATCCATCAGCTCACCGGACAACCGGTCAACCATTGTTGTTTCGTTGCGCTTGCGAGCCGCCCCAATGATCCAACGCATGGCCAAAGCCAGCTTGCGATCCGGACGCACCTCTACAGGCACCTGATAGGTTGCGCCACCAACACGACGCGAGCGAACCTCAAGCGCCGGGGTGACATTTTCCAAAGCCTCGTGAAACAAATCCACTGGCGGGCGTTTCAATTTTTCTTCGATGCGATCAAACGCGCCGTAAACGATTTTCTCGGCGGCAGGTTTTTTGCCGTCGAGCATGACATAATTCATAAATTTGGAGACGGTCTTGTCTTCAAATTTCGGGTCTGGGTTGACCACACGTTTTTCTGCACTGTGACGACGTGACATCGTATATCTTCCTTACTTCGGACGCTTGGCGCCATATTTCGAACGGCGCTGTTTGCGATCTTTAACCCCTTGGGTATCAAGCACACCACGCACAATGTGGTAGCGCACACCCGGCAAGTCTTTGACCCGACCACCACGAATCAGCACCACGGAGTGCTCTTGCAGATTGTGGCCCTCACCCGGGATATAACCGATCACCTCAAAACCATTGGTGAGGCGAATCTTAGCCACTTTCCGAAGCGCCGAGTTCGGCTTTTTCGGTGTGGTCGTATAGACGCGAGTGCAAACGCCGCGCTTTTGCGGGTTGGCCTGCATCGCCGGGACCTTATTGATCTTCCGGCGTGGTTTCCGCGGTTTGCGGATCAATTGCTGGATCGTCGGCATGTGCTCTCCTTAAAAGATCCCGATACACGACCAAATGGCCGTTTTTCCTTACAAATTACGCGTAAACACGACGAAACTGGCGCATATCCCGGTATATCGGACAGCGCCAAATTCGTGAAAAGCGCAACAAAACTCAAATTTCAGACTGGCTGGGGCACGTCTCAGCAGGCAAAACCCATGACTGACAGCTACCCATTCAGCATGGCGCATTACCTATTAGAGTGACCTCACGGGGTCAAGAGCATTTTAGTAGTTTTTTTGACAGAAAATCGCAGTTTTTCAGGATTTTACGCCACGGCTCGACAAGGAGGCCGAAAGCATCGCCGAAAACAGAGATTCCCGGCTCACCGGCTTGGTTAAATGGCCATCCATACCGGCTTTTTCGCATACCGCTTTGACCACATCATCACTTTGCGCGGTCACGGCGAGAATCGGTATGCGGGCCAACGCATGATCTTCTTCATATTGACGCAACCAGCGTGTGGCATCGATTCCCCCCATTATCGGCATATCAAGATCAAGCAATATCATATCCGGTAGGGATCCTTCTTCATGGGCCAGTCGGAAAGAGCGGGTCAGCTGGTCACCATCTTCAAACGCAGTCACATCATAGCCGCGCTCATCAAGCATTTTTTCAAGCACCATGCGGTTAACCCCATTATCCTCAGCGGCAAACACTCTAATGGCACCACTTTTGGGGCCAAAAACCAGTGTTTCCGCGCCTTTTGGGGGCTCAGCCTCAAATGCAGTGGCAAGGCCATCATCGGGCAGAATATCGCGCAAGCGGCCAGAAAACCGGGTCATTAGTGCCAGCAGGGCAGTAAAAGCCGCCAAAGAAAGCAGTTTTTCCAACTCCACCAGAACCATCATGTCAAAAGAGCGCAGATAATAAGTATAGCTAAGGGTCACCCCCACCCCTTCCCAAAGGGCAAAACTCATAAGGGAAAGCCAAGCCAATATGGCCGCACCACCCGCAAACAGAACGGGCCCGACCCGCATCCACAGGGCAGCCCCCAGAATCAAAGGGAAATAAAAAACAAAGCCCGGCGCTTTTAAGCTCGCCGCTGGGGTTCCCCCATAAAGTTCACTCAAAGCAGCCAGCCACAATGTCACCAGAACAATATCCAGCACAGGCGATAGATAGGCGGCGGCGCTTCTTGTTTGCGGTGCATAGGATTCAAAGCCAGCTTTTAGACAAAAAACAACCAGCCAGATAACGCCGGAATGGAGAAAACCTACCTCATTGGCAAAAAGAGTAGCCATGACAAAAGCCACAAGCCCAAACAGGCCAAGAGCAAGGCGCAACAAAGCCCCGGCGCGCAACAAGGCGGCATTGGCAATCGCTTCTTGTGAATTTTGCTGCATGACGCCTCCCCGTAACATGCTCGGATAGATAGAGAACTCTACGCACCACACGAATAGCGAACCCTAGCCCTGAACCAGTTAAGCCGTTGTTAACGGATTATTGACCGGCAAGGGTTTTGACAGGATCATTTATGAGATCTGACCATAGACTTGCGAACAATACCCGGCAAACCGTCAATAGAGGTGGCATTACGGGTATAAAAGCGCTCCCCGGCTTCTTCTACACTGCGCCCTGCCTGCGCTCGCTTAAGCTGGTCGCGCTCGCCCTTAAATTCATAAAACGGCACGCCCCAGCCACAACTATCCTGAATACGGGTGACATCCATGGTGATGATATTCCTTGCCCGATCATGGGCCGGAAACCAATCAAGCGCTTTGGCAAAATCCGGATCGTCAAATTGAATGATTTGCGCCTTGCCATAAAGACGCAAAATATTGGCCGCCCCTTCAAAGGCACAAAACATAATCGTCAAGCGCTGATTTTCCCGCACATGGGCCACGGTTTCAATGCCGGAACCGCCAAGATCACAAAATGCCACCCGGTTCGGTCCCAAAATCGCAAAACTGTCATAGCCTTTGGGCGAGAGATTAACATGACCATCTCCTTGTAAAGGCGCAGAGCCCACGAAGAAAACCTTCTGAGCGCGAATAAACGCCTCAACTCTGTCATCAATATGCTCGTAAGTTTTTCCCATAGCATTCTCCAAAAGTAACAAACTCATCCTGAAGCGCTGTGAAGCAGTGCCTCGAAGGATGGAAGCAAAACCCACAACAAGAAAGCCCCTCATGCTGAGCTTGTCGAAGCATGGAGGATGAAGACAAAAGAAACCAATCTTCAAAGCCCGTCACGGGTATTGCGCTCCTCATCCAACCATAAGCGCAAATCTTGAAGCGCCGGATAAATCTCTCGCAAACCTTTAACACTTCGCTTTTGCAAAAATGCATCAAAGACAGGCGTCAGACGCTTGACCGCCTTGGCATGGGCATCGCGGCCCTTGGCTGTGATATGAACGGTTTTGGCGCGGGCGTCCTTTGGGTCAGGCTTGACCGTCACAAAGCCTTTAGCCGCTAATTTCCCCACTAGGGCCGTCATAGAAGGCTTACTCATCTGAAACGCTTTGGCCAGATGGCTTGGGCTCTCGCCTTTTCTCTGCTGGGCAGGCGATTGGCGTGAAAAATGGGTCAGCAAATGATAGCCGGAAACCCCCAACTCGCCCCCCAGCGCCCGGCGCAATTCCGCATCGGCCAGCTGGTTTATAATGCCAATCTCGGTGAAAAATTGCAGCAGAAATAAGCGGTCCTTATCTCTAATCTGTTTTCCGGACTTGCTCATGGCTTTACGCTTTATAGAGCTTTGCCCTCAAGGGCCAGCGCGGAGACGGGTCTTGTTTTGGGCCATAGCCTATGCGCCCGAGCATTTGCACGACACCCCCTTGCGGCGCAAACATAGTGTGAACCGCTTCAAATGGCTCTGCCATTTGCGGAAATTCCTGCAAAATCTGACTCAAGGGTTGCACCCCAATCCCCAAATCTTGCGCCCGCAAATTAAGCCGTAGCCATGCCCGCCCGGCCTCTATCTGGCTAGTGCGTGCATTATCTTTGCTGGTAACAAAGACGAAACCCCGGGCGCTTTCAATTAGACGAAAATAGGCATTGAGGCTGGCCTTGAAAGCAAAACTGCCCGGCCGGTCGAGCGCCTTTGGCGTCAGCACACCGCTGGCCCCCATAGCCCCCATGGCTATCCCGCCTAAAGAGATTCCGTCAGGGTTTTCATTCACCGCCCGATTGCCAATGCGCATGAGGCGAATAGATTCGCGCCGTGTGGCCTCTGTTTCATATTCAATCTGCCAGCCTTGGCGTGCCAGCGCGATAAGCGACGCCACATTTTCAGGCGCAACCGTGCCACCAAGGTGAATATTTTCCGGTATATTTTGGTCTTGTAAAAGCTGCGCCAAAATATCCGCCGCAATCGGCTTGTCCTCAAAAACATGGCGATTGGTGCGCCGCTCTAAAACCAGATCAAAAAGCGGATTATCCATCGGTTTTTTCGCCTCAAGAAAAACCACTTCGGCAATGGGGCGGTTATCGAGATGCGCTTCCCCTTGGCCTTCGGGGAACAAAACCGTTTTGGTAGCAACCCCCATATGCGCCGCCGCCATTTCCAGCAATTCCAACAGACAGCCAAAGCCAATAATAATCTGCCGGTCAAAAGGATCGGTTGCGGGTAAGCGCTTTTCAAGATCGCATGTGATAATGATTTTATCATCGCCGGAAAGCGTAAAACGCCATGGCTGGCGATTATGGGGATTGGGGGCAAGAATAGCAAAGGCCAGCGCATCAAGGCGCTTATCGCCAAAGCTGGTCCCGGCCTCGCTCCAAGGGGCCAGCGCCTTGCCAAGACCACCCCCATGGAGATAGGCCCCGCACCCTAAAATAGTGACCAAAGCCGCCGCCCCACCAATTTTCAAAACCATCCGCCGACTTGTCATAATTTTGGCCTTCCTCGCCATAGGGTTAAACCTTTCCCCGCACATTCTTCGCCTCACCCACACTCTTAGCTCTTAGCTCTTAGCTCTTAGCTCTTAGCTCTTAGCTCTTGGACTTTGACCCTTGGACTTTACCCCTTGGCCAACGACCCAACCCCGTGCCCCCCGTCCCATTTGCATGGCCCAATAGCAGTTATTTAGTTCGCTAACTAACCTTTGTCAAGGTGAGCTATGTTATGTGAGTTCAAGTCTAATATTGTTCGATTGCAAGGGTGACTTAATCAAAAAATTAAATCGGGAGAAGTGGCATAGAAGAGTGTATTTAGGCAATAAATCTATAGGGACTTGTTCATTTATCTCAATTTTGCAAGACTGAAAAATGGCTGTAACAAAATTCTTTCGGGGTCTTTGTATGAAAAATAATCTTCAAATCTTTGATATATTGGAACGGGCGAGACTTGCCGCCATTGATTATTACAAACTTACAGGAAAACCACTGGGCATTACTGGCGAGGTCGGGGAATATTTAGCTGCAAAACATCTTGGCCTAACCCTCGCTGCGGCAAGAACGTCAGGCTACGATGCCACTGATTCACAAGGGCGGCTTATTCAAATAAAAGCACGCGCAATCCAGAACTTCAAGCGTCCTACCGGGCGACTGGGCTCGATCAGTTTGGACAATACATGGGACGTCGCTCTTCTCGTTTTAATGGACAAGTCATTTGCACTAAGGGCCATCCATCAGGCTGATTATTGCTCAGTCAAAGAGGCGCTCGAAAAACCGGGCAGCAAGGCCAGAAACGAACGCAGGTCCCTCGCCATAACGAAATTCATTGGCATAGGACGCCAAGTCTGGCCACAGTAATAGCCCAAATCTTGGCGCGCAACCTTACGCCACAACCAAATGCCGGGATTTGACAAAACTAACTTGCGACTAAACTAGGGTCAAACCCAACCACCCCTCACCTATAACACACCACTTCAAACTCAATATTATCATGATCGCGAAAGTAAAAACGCCGCCCCGGTTCGTAACTCCCATGATTTTCCGTTTCAAATCCTGCCTTTTTCACCCGCGCTTCGGTCGCGTCCAAATCATCCACCACCAGCGCAATATGGTTCAAGCCGCCTAGCTGGTCATAGCTTCGGCCATCAAATTTTTGCTCATCCCCTTTAGAATAAAAGGCAATATAATCATTGCTTGAGCCCACATGCACTGTATTGCCCTCATGGATCGCCGCCCCTTCCCAACGGATATGCCAGCCGAAAATATCACACATCATTTGCGCTGATTTTTTAGGGTCACTGACCGTGACATTCACATGCTCTAATCTTGTTTTACTCATCTTATTTCCTTTCAAAAAAACTTCATCCTCTATCGGCGATGGTTTTCAATCAGGCCATTGCCTATTCAATCGAGTTTTGATTTTCTAATTCCTCAACCTAAGTTGAGGTCAAGAAAATAATGCCATTGAAACACTATCCGGCCATTTAACCGCTCTTCGCTATGCCCCTACCCCACCTCCACACCTCGCTTGGCCTTTCTCAACCTGTCCCGCTCGCGCCCTCTTGACTCACTTGCCAAGACTCGCCTTATAAACCTATAGCTTAATCAAGGTTTATAAATGGCAAGCAAAACCACCACCCCTTTACCAGCGCCCCTCACTATTGGCGATCTGGCGCGGCGCACCGGCCTTTCGGTTTCCGCCATCCGCTTTTATGAAACCAAGGGGCTGATAACCCCCATGCGCAATGCGGGCGGCCAGCGGCGCTTTGCCCGCGCTGATTTAAGACGGATTTCCTTCATCATGATTGCGCAGCAATTGGGCTTTTCTCTTGAAGCCATAGGGGCGCAGCTTGCCCTTCTGCCCGAGGGCCGTGCGCCAACACAAAAAGACTGGAGCCGGATTAGCCGTCATTTTCGCGCCGACCTGAACGACCGCATAGAGAAGCTGACCAATTTGCGCGATCGCCTTGATGGCTGCATTGGCTGTGGCTGTCTTTCTTTACGCAAATGCGCCCTTTACAATCCGCAAGACCGCGCCGCCAAAAAAGGCCCCGGCCCGCGCTTTGTTATGGGTGATAAGCCCACATAAAAAAC